>CANMZY010000013.1:0-19974 GCA_947502425.1 Verrucomicrobiales bacterium | reverse complement strand
CACCAATTGCTGGCAGCTCTATCAAAACGCGACGCTGCTCGAAATCGGCGTCAGCGAACCACGCCGGATCACGGTCGAAACCGCCAAATAGCCGGGCGGCGGCCGGTACGGGTTTCCCCTAGATTCCCGGCGGTGGACTTCCGGCCCCGCCGCGGGTAAAGTCACCCATGTCAAAGATCAGCCGCCAGTGCTTTGATAGTTCCACGACAACGCCGCACCATTTCAAAACCATGCACGCCCTGCTCACCAACCTTCGCACCGAATGGAACAAGACCCGAATGTTTGACCGGACCTACGTCCGCTTCGGCAAACGGCAGGCCCTCAAACTCGTCCTGCTGATCGCCCTGTCCGTCCTCAGCTACCTCTTCATCAGCCGCCACATCGTCACCGCCGACGAGATCAAAGGCTCCAGCATGTTCCCGACGCTTCGCGCCGGCGACCACCTGCCCATCAACCGCGTCACCTTTCTCATCCGCGAGCCGCAACGCAGCGATCTCGTCGCCATCAAGGATCCGAACCATGACGATTATGCCGTCAAGCGCATCATCGGCCTGCCCTCGGACACCGTGCAGATGAAAAATCAATTCGCCTACGTGAACCACCACCGGCTCACCGAGGATTACCTGCCGGAAGACGTCAAGCGCCGCGGCGAAGGCGCTTTCGAGCCGACCATTGTCGTGCCGAATGGCCGCCACTTCGTCCTCGGGGACAACCGTCCCGTCAGCGAAGACAGCCGCTCCTACGGCCCGATCACTCCTGAAAACATTATCGGCGTGATCAAGCCCTGAGCCGGGCCGGACCAGCCGCACCAGCCAGAACTCCCACCCCGCGTGCGAGACCGCATCGTTGGAGTTCAATTACGAATGAACCTGCAACTGTCCCCCTTGGAACTCGCGGCCCGGCTTCGTTCCCCTGCCCCGCCGCATTTGCTCGACGTGCGCCAGCCGGAGGAGCACGCCCTGGCCGCGCTGCCGGATTCCACGTTGATCCCGCTTGGTGAATTGTTCGCGCGCGCGGAGGAGCTTGAGGAGTGGAAGAACGAGGAGGTGGTCGTCTATTGCCATCACGGCATCCGCAGCCTGAACGCCATCGCCCAGCTCCAGCATCTGGGCTTTACCAAACTGCAAAATCTCGCCGGCGGCATCGACCGCTGGACGAGCGAGGTTGATCCCTCGGTGCCGAGGTATTGAGTAGCGGCGGACGTCCCGCCGCCCGGATAAACCATGTGAGTGTTTACGGCGCCCGCGACCATTTCCAGCGCGCTGACAGTACGGGAGGTTCTTTCCCGCCAGGCGGGATTATTCCTTCGCCCAGAAGTCGATCACGAACGCATCCGCCAGCACCGCTCCGAGCGAATCACCGAAGGCCTTGTGCGCGGGATGCACGAGGTAGACGTCGCGATCCTTGTCCGTGGCGAAGGTGAGGATGAAGGCGTGGGTGAAACCTTTGTCATGCTTTTCCGGGCTGACGTTCATGCCCGATTCGAGTGTGATGATGCCGGGAATTTTCGCCTTCAACGCGCGAAAATCTTTTTCCACCGTGGCGATCTGCTCCTTGGTGGCGGTCTCCTTGAACTTGAAAAAGACCGAGTGGACGAGCCGGCCGCGCTGAGCGATGACCTCGGCGGCCGTGACGCCGAGCGTGAGCAAAAACAAAACACCGGTGACGATGACAATATATTTCATGGCCCAAACCTAGCGAAATTCCCCGGCACGATGCAAGCGAAGCGTCGTAACGGTAGTGGCGCAGCCGTCCCGGCGGTGTCCCCGGGCGTCTCGCCCGCAACCAGTTTTCCGTGGCGAAGACGCCTGCCCCGCCACGGAATCACCGCCGCACCGGCATCAGTCCGAAATGCAGCAGCAGCCACAACGGCAAGGCGAAGGCCAGGATCGCCAGCGCCCGGCCCGCCGACCAGCCGAGGTAATGCGCCTGGATGGGATAGATCGCGATCATGAAATAATTGCTGAACCACGTGTGGCCGAGAAACGAGCAGCCGCGCGGATAACGCCGGCGCAGGCCGTTGACGAACGCTAGCACGCCCAGCACGCCGATGGTCACGAGGATATTCACGGCCAGCAGCGCGTCGAGGGTGATCTTCGGCGCGAGGGCCGGAGGTGAGACCGGGGCCAGGACCGGCGCCACCTCGGCCCGATACTCGACGGGCGCGGGCAGGGCGATGGACATGGTGGCCGGCATGGCGATGGGCCGAGGGTCTCCACCCCCGGCCCGCCGGAGGATCTCTGAAAAATATTTTTGATGAATCCAAACATGACGCGAATGAGTTCGAATTGTTTCTTTCTCCACTACACGTCGGCAGATTCCCTCCGGGAATTTAGCTGGAAATGAGACAGGGCCTGTTGCAACTGTCCGCCATGTCCGAAACGCCACGCCCCTTGCCGCCGCTCACGCCGGCCACGCTCTACCTCGTGGCCACGCCCATCGGCAATCTCGAGGACATCACCCTGCGCGCCCTCCGCACCCTGCGCGAGTGCGACGTGATCGCGGCCGAGGACACCCGGCGCACCGGGCAGTTGCTCCAGCACTTCGGCCTCAGCAAACCGCTCTTAAGCTATTTCCGGTTCAACGAGGCGCGCCGCGGCGAGGAGATCATCGGACGGCTACAGCGCGGCGAAAAGGTCGCCCTCGTCACCGACGCCGGCACCCCGGGCATCAGCGACCCGGGCGAGCGCGTGGTCAAGGCGGCCCGTCTGGCCGGCTTCCGCGTCGAACCCGTGCCGGGGCCTTGCGCGCTCGTCGCCGCGCTCACCGCCAGCGGACTGCCGACGGAGGAGTTTCATTTCGCCGGTTTTCTGCCAGTGAAATCGGGGCAGCGGCGGCGGCGGCTCGAGGCCTTGCGCGCCACGGCCGGGACGCTGGCCTTCTATGAATCGCCCTATCGCATCGGGAAGCTGCTGGGCGAACTGCACGAAATTTTCCCCGGCGCGACCGTGGTGCTGGCGCGGGAGCTGACGAAAAAGTTCGAGGAATTTTTGCGCGGCACGCCGGCGGAGCTGCTGGCCGTGGTGGCGAAGCGTTCGCTGAAAGGCGAGTTCGTCGTGCTGGTGGAGCGCGGGGAGAAAACCATCTGATGCGGACAGCACGCTCGGGGAAATCTCAGCACATCTAAATCGCGCACCGGAATCAAGCACCCGGTTCTCCGAAGCTTTGTCCCACCTGGGACAAAATTTGGGGAAGAAGCCCGGCAGGCTTCATGGAGAGGGAGACGACTCCGCCAACCTCAGCGAGGGACTGAATCGTTGGTCGCCGCCGGGACGTTGGTGGGCGAAAACCGCCGGAGCGTGACGGAAACGACCTTGCCGGTGCTGCCATCGGCATGCGTGAGAGTCAGCACCGGTAGAGTTGGCGATGGACGCGGCGTGGTCAGGTGCCGGTAAGCGAAACGCACCGCCATCAAGCCCACGACGAGGAAGGCTGCAAGCTTCAACCAGAATAAGATTTTGCCGGGATCAGGGAGCATGGTGCGATGGCCCCGGGAGTCTGGCCCTGGAAACTTTTATGCGCAAGACTTCGCACGACAGGCACCGCGCCGCTTTCTGCAATTTTATGGCGGGGACCGCCGCCGCCGGATAGATTGCGCCCATGCGCGTTTTGATTGTCGGCTGTGGATACGTCGGGCTTCCGCTGGGCGCTGAACTGGTGCGGCTCGGCCATGAGGTGTTCGGTCTGCGGCGCAGCCCCGCAGGCGCAGCGGAACTGACGGCGGCGGGCCTTCACCCGCTCGTGGCCGACATCACCCAACCGGCCGATCTCGCCGCCCTGCCCGGCCCGTTTGACTGGGTGGTCAACACCGTCTCCTCCAGCAAGGGGGGCGTGGAGGAGTATCGCGAAGTTTATCTCCAGGGAACGCGCCACCTCATCGAGTGGCTTGCGCCCACGCCCTTGAAAAAATACGTGTTCACCAGCAGCACCAGCGTTTACGGGCAGACGGACGGTTCTCTCGTCAAGGAATCGAGCTTCGCGCGGCCTGAAAGCGAAACCAGCCAGGTGCTCGTCGAGACGGAAAACCTCCTGCTCGCCGCCACGCGCGTAAAAAAATTCCCCGCCGTCATCCTGCGCGTGGCCGGCATCTACGGGCCGGAGCGCGGGCATTTGTTCCAGCAATACCTGAAGAGCGAGGCGCGCATCGCCGGCGATGGCAGCCGCCTCCTGAACATGATTCATCGCGATGACGTGGTCGGCAGCATCATCGCCGCGCTGAAAAGCGGACGCCCCGGCGAGATTTACAACGCGGTGGATGACGAACCGGTGACCCAACTACATTTTTTTCGCTGGCTGGCGGACATGCTCGGTAAATGGATGCCGCCCTTCGCCACCGAGGCCGAGAACGCCCAACGCAAGCGCGGCCTCACCCACAAGAAGGTTTCCAACCGCCGGCTGAAGATGGAACTGGGCTACACCTTCAAATACCCGACCTTCCGCGAGGGCTACTCGGCGGAGGTGCTGCTGCTGGACCGCGCGGGCCGGCTGAACATCGAGCCGGAGCCTCGATAAGCCCTGAAATTTGTGAAGACATTCGGGGCTGTCTTCTGTCTAATTCATGTTAATTTATCCGGCGACCAATAAACGCAGACTGTTTTTAACATGAAACTGACGACCATTTTGCTCGGTTGCCACCTGACGGGGTGCCTCCTCGCGGCGGACTTGAAGATCGAGAACGAACTGCCGCTGGTCAGTTCGCGCCACACCAACACCGTCAAACTCTCGCCCGGGCCGGACGACGCCCAGATCGCCCGCCTGGCCGCGCGCATCATGGAGCGCTCTCATTACTCGCAGCAGCCGCTGGATGAAACGGTCTCCTCGAAATTCTTTGACCGTTACTTCGACGCCCTCGACCCGGCCCGCCTGCTGTTTCTGCTCAGCGACATCGCGGAGTTCGAGCGCTGGCGCCCCAAGCTCGGCGAACTGACCGTCAAGCTCGGCGACACCTCGCCCGCCGAAATGATCTTCAACCGCTTCATGGAGCGGTATGACCAGCACATCATTTTCATGACCAACCAGGTCGCGACCGGAAAATTTGAATTCACCGGCGACGACCGCTACGTCCTCAACCGGAAAGAACTCTCCCGCCCCAAGGATCTCAACGAAGCAAAAAAAATGTGGCTCGAGCGGCTCCGCTACGAATACCTCCAGGAGAAGCTCAACAAGGAAAAGCCGCCGGAGATCGTCAAGATCATCACCCGCCGTTACAACCGCCAGTTGCGGATGCTGCGCGACTTCGACAGTGACGAGGTCTTCCAGATTTACATGAACGCCCTGACCCACATCTACGATCCGCACTCCGACTACATGGGCAAGCCGGCGGCGGAAAATTTCACCATCAACATGCGGCTTTCCCTCTTCGGCATCGGCGCGCAGCTTCGTTCCGAGGACGGCTACTGCAAAATCATGGAACTGATGGCCGGCGGCCCCGCCATCAAAAGCAAAAAGCTCAAGCCGAATGACCGCATCATTGCCGTGGCCCAGGGCACAAACGAGCCGGTCGATTGCGTGGACATGAAGCTGAACAAGGTGGTGGACATGATTCGCGGCCCCAAGGACACCGAGGTGCGCCTGACCATCATTCCGGCTGACGCTGCCGATCCTTCCACCCGCAAGGTGATCGTCCTGATCCGCGACCAGATCAAGCTCGAAGACTCCGAGGCGAAATCAAAAATCATCGAGCTGCCGGCCGTCAACGGCAAGGCCCGGCGCCTCGGCTACATTGACCTGCCCTCCTTCTACGCCGACATGTCGAGCAACAAGGCCGGCCGGAAAAGCACCACCACCGACGTGGCCCGGCTCCTGAAAAAATTGATGGACGAAAAAGTCAGCGGCGTGATCCTCGACCTCCGGCGCAACGGCGGCGGCTCGCTCGAGGAGTCCATCAATCTCACCGGCCTGTTCATCAAGGAAGGCCCCGTCGTCCAAGTGCGGGATCCGGACGGCAAGATCACCGTGGACAAGGACAACGATCCCTCCGTGCTCTACGACGGCCCACTGATCGTTTTGACCAGCCGCTTCAGCGCCTCCGCCTCCGAAATTCTGGCCGGCGCCCTGCAGGACTACGGACGCGCGCTCGTCGTCGGCGACATCTCCACCCACGGCAAGGGCACTGTGCAATCCCTGCTCGACCTCGGCCCCATCGTGCGCAGCACAAACAATCTCGGCTCGCTCAAAATCACCATCCGCAAGTTTTACCGCGCCAGCGGCTCCTCCACCCAACTCAAGGGCGTGACGCCCGACATCATCCTCCCCTCGATCAACAACCATGCCGAACTCGGCGAGGCCTCGCTCCCCGGCGCGCTGCCGTGGGACACCATCGCCTCGGCCAAATTCGAGCCGGTCAACTACGTCGCCCCGCACCTCGATGAACTTCGCAAACGCTCCGCCACCCGTGTGACCAACAACAAGGATTATGATTATGTGCGCCGCGAAATTGAGCACTACCTCAAGATCAAGGAGGATAAAAGCGTCTCGTTGAACGAGGAGAAGCGCCGCAAGGAAATGAAGGACAACGAAGCCCGCGCCGAAGCCCGCAAAAAGGAACTCCGGACGCGCGCCGAGCCGGATTACAAGACCTACGACATCACCCTCAAACTGGCCGACCTGCCCGGCCTGCCACCGCCCACGATCAAGACCAACGCCGTCGCCGTCAAAACTCCCCCGGAGACGAAACCGAAAACCAGCGACGACGACGGCGACAAGGACGACGAGGCCAAGGATGAGTCCGTGCCGGCGGTGGACATCAATCTGGAGGAGACCAAGCGCATCCTGATCGACTTGATCTCGCTCTCGCCGAAAGACGGCAACGTCGCCGTGACCAAGTAGCCCACGCGACCTTCCGGCCAGCCAAACGCATCCCATGTTGAAACAAATCTGCCTGGGCTTGCTGCTGGCCGCGGCTCTTAGCGAGGCCCGCGCCGCCTGGACGCTCACCGAAGGCACAAACAACGGCGGCCCCGGCTCGGCGGTCGAGGTGAAGCTCGACGGCAAATTGTCCGCCCGCTTCGTTCACGGGGCCGGCCAGTTCAAGCCCTATCTCCATGTATTCGGCGAGGACGGCAAGCTGCTCACCAACGCCGGACTCGACGCCAGCGGCAAGGCCGACGGCCTCTTTCCGCATCATCGCGGCATCTACATCGGCTGGAACAAAATCACCTCCGACCTCGGCGCCTTCGACCTCTGGCACTTCAACAACGGCGGCAAAATGAACGTGGCTAAATTTGAAAAGCTCGAAGGCGGCCGAGACGCGGCCACGCTCGTCGCCACCATCGAGTGGCGCGGCGGCAAGAAAGACGCCGCCGGCAGCGACCTGCTGCTCACCGAGACGCGCACCCTGGTCATCTCGCGGCCCGAGGGCAAACGCACGCAAGTGGACGCCAGGTTCGAGCTGAAGGCCGCGCGCGACCTGACTCTGGGCGGCGACCTGCAGCACGCCGGCATCCATTTCCGCGGTGCCAAGGAACTCCCCGCCCGCAAGACCGAAACCTCCTATCTCTGGCAGCCCGACCTGCCCGGCCCTGGCGGCAAGGTCTCCAGCACCAACCTCCAATGGTGCCGCCTGCTCTTCCCCATCGGCGCGCAGTGGTACACCAGCACCGTACTCAACGCCCCCGCCAATCCTGTCGAAGATCTTTCCTGGCGGGACTACGGGCGCTTTGGATTTTTCTTCAAGAAAAGTTTGCCGAAGGACGAGACGCTGCGATTGAACTACCGCTTCCTCACGGAACGCGTCGCGGCTCCCGCCAACCAGCCGAAGCCCTCCCCGGAGCAGTCCAAAATTTCCCGCACGGAAGCCCAGGCCCAATACGACGCCTTCGTGAAGTCACTCCAGCAGGCCGGGGGGCGCTGAATTATCCAATAAAAACAGTTGTTGGCCCGGCGGCAACTGGTAGTTTTCCGCCATGAAATCTCGATCCAACGCCCACCCCTGGCTGCTTCTCCTGCTCGCCTGCATGACCGCCGCCTCCTTGCACGCGGCCGCCGGCGTTGGCGCCCAGCTCAAATTCAAGGATCTGCCGGTCAACACCGAGTTTTATTTCGCCTCCGACACCTCGAAACATTTTCTCAAGCTCAAGGTTTCGGAAACGGTCGCCCGGACCGTTGCCTCAGGCGAGGAACTGGGACCGGTGCCCGCCAACTCGTTAGTCGTGAAAAAGGATGGGGCCGCCACACCGCCCGCCAAAAAATTAACTCCGTAAGCTCCACCCGGTCTTGCCTGAACCGGACAGCTGGGAACAGAAGAAAACGAAGGGAACAAAGCACGGAGTGGACGCGCGGTCGTCTTTCGGTCAAGCGGTGGAGTTAACCGGCTTGTGACCAGGTTTCAGAACAGCATGGACGCGCCTTCGTCCGGCCTCCACCTTTGTTCCCTTCGTTCCTTTCTGTTGATCTTTATCGTTCCGGATTACGTCCACAACTGCCGGTCCAGCGAGCGGTATTGAATCGCCTCCGCGATGTGCTCCGCCGCAATTTTTTCCACCCCCGCCAGATCTGCGATGGTGCGCGCCACTTTCAAAACCCGGTCGTAACCGCGCGCGCTTAAATTCAAATCCGCCATCGCCATTTTGAGCAATTCCAGCGTCGCCTCGTCGAGCGCGCAGTGCGCCTTCAACTCGCGGCTGCCCATGCGGGCGTTGCACACCAGGCCGGGGCGGCCCGTGAACCGCGCGTGCTGCCGCTGCCGCGCCGCGATCACCCGTTCACGGATTTGCGCGGAAGCCTCGCCGGTTTGCTCGCTGGTGATCTCGCGGAACTTCACCGCCGGAACCTCGACGTGCAGGTCGATGCGATCAAGCAGCGGGCCGGAGATGCGGCCCAGATAATTTTGAATCTCCCGTGGCGAACTGCGCGATTCGCCGGGCATTTTCCCATCCGGCGTCGGGTTCATTGCGGCCACCAGCATGAACTCCGAGGGAAAAGTCATCGTGCCCGCCGCGCGCGAAATGGTGACGCGCCCTTCTTCGAGCGGCTGGCGCATCGTCTCCAGCACGCTGCGCTTGAACTCCGGCAACTCGTCGAGAAACAGCACGCCGTGATGCGCGATGGAAATTTCGCCGGGCGTGGGATTGATGCTGCCGCCGAGCAGTCCGGCGTCGCTCGCCGTGTGATGCGGCGCGCGGAACGGCCGCCGCGTGACCAGCGCCTGGCCCGGCTTCAGCAGGCCGACGATGCTGTGAATCTTGGTCGTCTCCAGCGCCTCCTCCAGCGTGAGCGGCGGCAGGATGGTCGAGAGTCGTTTCGCGAGCATCGACTTGCCGGTGCCGGGCGGGCCGATGAGCAGCACGTTATGCCCGCCCGCCGCCGCGATTTCCAGGGCGCGCTTCACCGACTCCTGTCCCTTCACTTCAGCAAAATCAAACTCATCATCGTGCGGCTGGTTGAAAATCTCCGTAAGGTTCACCTTCGTCGGCGCGATTTTCAACGTACCTTCGAGAAAGCCGACGGCTTCGCGCAAATTTTGCAGCGGGATGACCTGCAGGCCCGCGACAACGGCGGCCTCGGCGGCGTTCTCGGCGGGGACGAGCACGCCGATTTTCCCCTCCGCCCGCGCCCGCAGCGCGATGGTCAAAACTCCTTTGACCGGACGCACCGCACCGGTGAGGGCGAGTTCGCCGACGGCAATGAAATTTTCCAACTGATCCGTTTTGAGCTGCTCGCTGGCGGCCAGCATGCCGAGGGCGATGGGCAGGTCAAAGCTCGGCCCCTCTTTTTTCACGTCGGCGGGGGCGAGGTTGATGGTGGTGCGGCCCATCGGAAATTTGAAGCCGGAGTTGCCGAGCGCGGTGGTGACGCGGTCACGCGATTCCTTCACGGCGGCGTCGGGCAGGCCGACGATGACGATGAGCGTTTCACCCCAGCCGGCGTTGACCTCGACTTCGACGGGATACGCCTCGATGCCATTGACGGCGGCGGAACAGACCCTTGCTAACATGGCGTAATTCTATGGGTGAGAGCGCGGGCGAGCGCAATCCAGTTTTTTAAATGAGAATTTACTCCTGCGGATAAAGCAGGATGCGATCATGCACCAGCACGATCAGATCATTTTTTCCGTCACCGGTGAAGTCGGCGATGACCGCCTCGCGCGGTTCTGGAAACTCGCTGCGACGATTCCGAAACGTCCGCTCCTCGAACACCTGCCAGCGATTCATCGGCACCAGCTTGCGTGACGCATTAAAAATCACCAGGTCGAGATAGTTCTTCGCCGTCTCCAGGAAGACCAGTTCCTTGCGGCCATCCTGGTTGAGATCGCCGCTCACCAGGTCGTTCAAGTGGCCGTCCTTGACCGGCGTTTCGTAACCGTCCAGCTCCGCAAACTCCCACGTCTCGCCCTGGAGCGGCATCCACCCGGTCGCGTTCAGGCCGATGAACGCGACGCCGTTCGGACCGGTCCCGCCGAACTGCACCGCGCGCAGCTCGCTGAATTCGCTGAACGGCAGGGGCAGGTTCCGCACCACCTGCCAGACGCCATTCGTGTCGCGCTCGCAAAACGTGACCGCTTTCTTTTCGGCGTCGAGCAGAAACAGCGACGGGACGGGGTTGTTTCCGTTCCGCAGCGAGGCCGCGCCGACGATACGGGAATTGTTCGCCGCACCGTTGATCTGGTCCTTCACGATGAACGTCCAGGTTTTGTTCGTGCCGTCTTTCGCCTCCGCCTCCGCCTTCAAGACCACCGCGCGCAGGAAATTTTTCTGGGCCAGGAGCAGCTCCGGCTGGCCGTCGCCGTCCACGTCCGCGCTGGCCAGCCACGGCTGCTCGACGCTGCCGCCCGGCGGCGCAATGTCCAGTTCCTGAAAATCTTTCCCGGCCACCTGCCGGAGGATCTTAATCTTTTCGTACGGGATCAGCACCACGAGATCCGCCAGCCCGTCCTGGTTGACATCATGGAACGCCAGCGTGGCCGGGTTGGATTTGAAATTCTCGCCGAGCTTCTGCGTCCTGGACTTGCCGTCGGCGGAGCGCGTCAGCAAGGTGCGCTTGCCGTCCTGGTCAAGGATCACCACCAGCACCGGTTTCGATTTCGCCTCGAGCGCGCCCACCGCCATCGCCAGCGGTTTTCCTTCCAGCGGAATCATCACTGGAAACGCCACGCGGCCGTTTTCATCGTAGTGCGTCACGCCCACCTGCCGCTCGTCCGCGCTCAGGAGAAAAATTTCCGGGCGTCCGGTGCCGTCCCAGTCCGCCACCGAAAGGTCGCTGACGCCGGTGAGCGACGGAAACGTTTTCGCCGCGCCCAGCGTGCCGTCGGCCTGCTGCAAATAGATCGTGAGCTGCCCGTTCTCCGGCTCGGCCACCAGCAGATCGGGCCGGCCGTCGCCGTTCACATCGGCCCAGACCGTGCCGCGTTTTGCCTTGGTGGTTTTGCCCAGCGGCATGATCTGAAACTGGCCCGCAGAAAAATTTCCCGCGAGTTTTTCCGCCGGTTTGCTCGTGAAATTGGAAATCTGCGCCCGCCCGGAATTCAACGAGATGGTGACGATCTCGGTCTTGTGATCGCCGTCCAGGTCGTCCGCCCAGTAGGCGCGCACCGGCGGCATGGCAAAATGAATTTCCGGCCCCAACTGGCCCGCCTTGTTTTGCAGACGAATGCGAAACGGATTGGACGTGTCCCAGTTGGAGAGCAGCAGGTCGTCCCGCCCGTCGCCGTCGATGTCCAAAACTTGAATCGATTTCAACGTGCCGGAAAACGGAATCTTCTCCGGCTCGGCCAAGGTGCAGTCCGCCTTTTGCGCTAGGAGATAAATGTGATTTTCACCGAGCAGCAGCAGATCGGCGCGGCCGTCGCCGTTGCTGTCGCCGGTCACGAGGGCGTTGGGCGAAAGCTGGCCGTCGTCGATTGGAAAACGCTTGGGCCCGCTCCAGCCGTTCGTGCCCTGGTTGTATTGCACGACCAACTCCTTCGGCTCGCCGTAGTAGGCCAGGTCGGGGCGGCCGTCGCCGTTCAGGTCGGCGACGACCAGCGCGGCGATGCGCTTCTCGGAGGCGATGGAGTCGATCCGAAAACGCGCGTCCGGCGGCAGTTCGTTCAGCTCGCGCTTCACGCCCTGGATCGCGGCCCGCGCCAGGTTGGTGCGGCCGGTTTGATTGATGAGCAGGCTGATCTTGGAGCGGGCGTTGTTGACCACGACCAGATCCTTCAGGCCGTCGCCGTTGCTGTCCGCCGCGTGAACCTGGGAAATCAGATAATCGATGGGAAACGTCTCGGGGCCGGTGAAACCGAACGTGCCCGCGGCGGCGGCGCGGGCGTGAACAGAGAGGACGACTGCCGTGACGATCACGGCGCACGCTGAAGGTCTGAAATGTTTCCGCATAATGGTCCTTATCGAATGCGCGGCACGTTGCCAGCGGGGCAAAATTTTGGCGAGATTATTCCCCGATGACATGCACGGCGACGCGGCGCTGGTGCGGTGCCAGTCGGTGTTTCCAGAGGTAAATCCCCTGCCACGTTCCGAGCGTCATTTCACCGCCGCGCACCGGCACACTGAGATTGACGGTGGTGAGCGCGGTCCGGATGTGCGCCGGCATGTCGTCCTCGCCCTCGCAGGTGTGCTGGAAGAGCGCGTCGCCGTCCGGCGCGAGCCGGCTGAAGAACCGCTCCAGATCGCGACGCACCTCCGGGTCGGCATTTTCCTGGATCAAGAGCGAGGCGGACGTGTGGCGCAGATAGAGCGTGACCAGACCGGTCTGAAATTTTTCACGGCGCAGCAGCGCGCTGATCTGATCGGTGAACTCGTGGCAGCCACGCCCCCGGGTGGCGATGACAATTTCATGGATGGCCTGGCGCAACATGGTCGGCGGCTCCGAAATTACTTGGCCGTGTCCAGCAGTTTTTCCAGGACCAGGTTCCGGGCATGGCCGGCGGCGAGCGATTTTTGATAATGCCAGCGGGCCAGCGCCACGGCTGGGGGGTTTTGCGTGATGTAAACGACGGACAGATTGTTGTGGGCGGCCGCGTGGCCGGGCTGGATTTGAATGGCCTTGCGCAGGGCGGTTTCCGCCGGCTGCCGCAGCCCCTTTTCACTGAGCGCAATGCCGAGATAGTTTTGCGTGTCGGCGTTGGCGGGATTGATTTTGGCCGAGCGGCTGAGCGCATCCAGCGCGTCGTCATATTTCTCCTGGCCGAACCGGATCCGGCCCAGCAGATACAGGCTGAAATCGTCATCGGGATCAACCGACAGCGCCTTCTTGATGTTCTTTTCCGCATCGTCCACCCGGTTTATCTCCAACTGAATCGAGGCGAGATTAGCCAGCGTGTTTACATTGTTGCCATCCTGCTGGAGCACCTCCAAATATCTCTTTTCGGCCGTGGGAAGATCTCCGACCTGGAAAGCGCGCTGGGCCGCGACCACCAGCGGGCGGGCGCCTTCCGGCACCTGCTTGAAGCTCCGTTGCGCCCGTGAAACCGGAGGCGCCTGGCCATCACCGGGCGGGACGGATGCGGTGGAAATCTCGACCGACGCGAACGATGGACGCGAGCCGGAGAAGAGGGCGAGTTCATCCGCCGAGTAGGGCACGGGCTTGGCCTCCAAAACTTCCAACCGCGCTAGGATTGTTTCCGTGCGCCGGGTTTCCCCGGCCGTATTGGGGCGGACTTTCGCGGAACGCTCCTTGGCGGCGACTTCCAGCTTTTTCCGCAAGCCGGTCAGTTCCTGATCCAGGGATTGACGTTTGATCTGCTCCTCCTTCGCGGCCACCGCCGCTTCCTTGGCGGCCTTGCTCAACTTCGCCTCCAGCTCGGTCTGCTGTTTCTCCAGAGCCGCCTTGTCCTTTTGCAATTTTCGGGCGTGATCCGCGTTGTCCCCGGCCGCCGTCCGGGCCGCCGTCAACTGCCGCTCCATTTCCCGCTGCACCTGTTTGAGCTGTTGCGATTCGGTGCCGGTCAGCACCACGGCGGAGCCGGCTTTCGCCGCCTGGATTTTCAACGCCTCCCGGTCTTTTTCCAAGTCGCTCTTCTCCTGCAGCAATTTTCGGACGAGCAAATCTTTTTCCCGGGCCGCCGCCGCCGCCAGATCCAGGTTTTTGCCAACCTCCCCGGTCTTCGCCAGCGCCGCCGCCAGATCCTGCTCCAACTGCCGGCGCTTCGCCGCCTCACCCTTGGAGGCATCACCGGTCGTACTCTGGGCCTTGGCGAGTTTCCTTTCCAGCTCGGCTAGGCTCTTTTCAAACTTGCTGTTTTCCGAACGCAATTTCGCTAGTTCGGTTTCGCTGACGCGGCTGGACAGTTTCGCGGCCGCCAGTTGATCTTCGAGCTGCCGGCTCCGGGCGGCCTGCGCCCGGGCCTCGTTGAGGCGGGATTCCAACAGCGATTTTTCCGAACGCAACAATTCGATGTTCGAAACCAACGAGGATATTTTTACCGCCGCCTGGTCCAACACCCGCGCCGACTCGGCGCTGTTGGCGTCGGCCTTTTGCCCGATCTCGGCGGCCTGCTTTTTCAAAACCTCATTTTCCGATTGCAGCACCCCCATCGTCTCCAACTGCCGGGCCAGTTTGGTCTTGATCTCGGCCAGCGTCTGATTCAGCGCCGCCACCGACGCCGCGCCCTCGGCCATCTGCGACGACTTCAAGCGTTCCTGATCCAGGCTCACCTTCATCAGCTCATTTTCTTTCTGGAGCGTTTTGATGGCTTCGGCCGCCTTGGCCATTTCCTGGGGATCAACCCCCGCCGGCTGCACCGAGAGCGCCTCCTTCAGTTTCGCCGTCAGCAGCTTGTTGTTCGCCTCGAGGCGCTGAATCTCGTCCGTCAGCGCTTTGAACTGGCTGTCGATGTCCGAGGTGACGGCGGGAGCGGGACGATTGGTGACCGCGCCGGGCGTGGGAGGAGTAGTTTTGTCCGGTGGCAGCTTGGCGGCGAGCGGGGCGATTTTGGTGGCCACATAATTCAGGCGGTAATTGATGACCTTCTCGTTCCAGCCGGGAAAGGTGGTGCGAAATCTTTCCAAGGCCTGCTGCGCCTGGGCGTATTTGTCCAGGGCAGGACGGATTTGACCGGTTTCGTTTAGATTGTCCGCCTCCTGAATCAGATTGAAAATCAGCACGTAATGGTCATCGAGACCGACCGCGCGAACCGACAGCACCCCAAGCAGCAGCAGGATGATTCCGGCCGTCGTAAAGATTATTTTCATAGTAACAGTCTAGGCCGGGAGCACCCGATTTAGCAACGGTTACATCGCCGGCCGGTTACAGCTAATGCGACCGCACCACCCGGAGCGCGGGTGGTCTCTCGCCCGCAGCGCGAGGCAAATCACTCATGCGGCGATGAATTAAACCCATGAATCTCCCGGCAACCGCGCCTCGGGCGCATCAAGAATTCGGCACGGCCGTTGACACGTTAATTTTGCCTGTGATAGTTTTGCGCGTCGCAGTCGCTATGAGTTCCTACCTGACGCAACATGTTCTGGTGCTGAACCGGCTCTGGCAGGCGGTGAACATTTGCACCGCCCGTCGCGCACTCACTTTGCTTTTTGAAGGCCACGCCCACGTCGTGTTCAACGGCAACGACGGGGCGTTTCAGACCTTCAACTTCGACCAGTGGCATGACTTTTCCCGGCAGGAACCGCACCCCGAAAGCATCCACACCATCTCCTTCAAAATCCGCGTGCCCCGGGTGATCCTGCTGGTGATGTTCGACCGTCTGCCGAAGAAGGAGGTCAAGTTCACCCGGCACAACATTTTCGAGCGCGACCGGAACACCTGCCAGTATTGCGGGCATATTTTTGACCGGAAGGATTTGAATCTGGATCATGTCATTCCGCGCGACCGGGGCGGCCCCACCACTTGGGAAAACATTGTCTGCTCCTGCATCGTCTGCAACACGCGGAAATCCAACCGCACCCCCGTCGAAGCCGGCCTGCACCTGATCCGAAAACCGAAGCGGCCTAAGTGGCGGCCCTTCGTCCAGGTCAATCTCGGCACCCATCACCACGACAGTTGGAAGCACTTCCTCGACCTGGCCTATTGGAACGTCGAACTGGGCGAAGACGTCACCTGACTTCTGCACATTGAGCGTGGAATTGCTCGCGGAGGATGGAGAGGATCTGTTGGAGAAAAAGCCGCCCCTCGCATTGCAAACTGGCAGGATTGAGCGTCGGCTTGCCGGTAAGCACCGCCGCGTCCACCGCCGAAGAATCCAATGGACATCGCCTGTCGTTTTTACTAAAATCCACCTTTGCATCACCCACCAGATGCATAGGAAACTTGGGCCGGTCCAAAAAACAGCAAGCGTGGGAGATGATATGAAAAAATTGTGTTTCATCTCGGGAATCGCGGCCCTCGCGGCCTCGGCCCCGGCGCAGGTTTACATCAATGAGATTTTCTACAACCCGCCCAACACCGATGCGCCCAACGAATACTTCGAGCTGCGTGGGGCCGCCAACCTGAGCCTGGCTGGCTACTATTTGATCGGGGTGGAAGGAGACAGCGGCACCAGCCAGGGGGCCATTCAAAATGTCTTTGACCTGACCTCGCGTTCGCTGGGCGCGAACGGATTTCTCGCGGCCTTCCAAAAGGGGCACACCTACACGGGCCTCGCCGGCTCCGCCACCATTCTCGTCAACAGCGGGAACGGCGCGGGCTGGGGAACCGGCGCCGGCAGCAGCCTGGGCCATACGGGAGACGGTGGCCAGACGGACATCGAAAATACCTCCGCCACCTGGATGCTGATCCACAAGGGAGCGGGCCTCACCCCGGTGAACGGCACGGACCTCGACGTGGGCGACAACGGCCTGGACGCGCTGCCCAGTGGCTGGATCATCGTTGACTCGATCGGCGTGCTCGACAATGCGGCCAGCGGGGATCGCACCTACGGACTGATGAACTTTCGGAACAGCACCAGCGCCAGTCTCAGCTCGGGCAACCTCAAAGACATTTCGTTCACGGCCGGTTACGTCGGGCGCATCGGCAACTCCACTGGTTCGACCGAATTCGACTGGCTCGCGGCGGACACCACGGGAACGGCCCCGAATTTCACCTTCAGTTCCAGTGTTTCCGCCGCCGCCTTCAACGGCCTGAACGTGGCCGATGACATGCATCTGGGTGAGATCAACTCCGTGCCGGAGCCGGGCACGGGCGCGCTGCTGATCGGCGGGGGACTGGTCCTAACCGGTTACGTCCTCCGTCGCCGCAGCACAATGAAGAGCCGTTAAATCCGAAATGGAATTCTCGAAAAAAGGGGAAAGAGAGGGGATGCCGGAAAGATTGTGCCGGGCGGAACAAGCCCGAACTCCGACAGACCATTCACAGAAGGGAATAAAGAGAACGAAGAGCCAAGACTTTCTGCCTGGAGCGACCCGGGTGAAAATTTTTCGCGGCGGACTGTTCCAACTCTTTCCCGCTTCGCTCCCTCCGTTTCCTTGCTCAGCGGCGGAACTTGAGATTCGGGGTGGTGTTAATCCACTGTTCGCCTAGAATATTCCTTTGAAAAACGAAACCATCAGTTGCCTGTGCGGCTTGGCCCTCGTCGGTGCCGCCCATCAGGCCATGGCCGACGCGCGGGAGAATCCCTACCAGCGCATCGTCGAGGTCAACGCCTTCCGTCTGCTGCCCAAGCCGCCACCGCCACCGCCCCCGGATCCCAATCCCCCCGCGGCACCCCCGGCGACCATCATGCTCACCGGCATCTCCACTCTAAACGGCCCGCCTAAAGTGCTTTTGGAAATCACCGACGCCCTTACAAAAAAAATCGATCGCCCGCCGCCGCTTCTTGTCGGCGAAAAACAAGGGACAGTTGAGATCGTCTCCATCGATCCGGACAAAGGGGCGGTTACCATCAAGAACTCCGGCAGCGCAATGACCCTCACCTTCGAGAAGAACGGAATCAAACCGACCGGGGCCGCGCCCGCGCCTGTCGCCATGATTCAGCCTCCCATGACGGGCGCTGTCCCCGTTCCCTTCCCTGGAAACACTCTTTCGAGTCCCGGCGCGGTGCATGGAGGCGGTAACGTGGTGATGGCCGGCGACTCTTCCAGCACACCGGCCGGCGGCAATCCCAGCACCGGCTTCATCAATCCCAACCCGGCTTTTTCCAGCGGCTTGATTCCGCCACGCCCGACCCGCGGGGTGCTGACCAGCGGCGACAACAACAACTACAATCCCAATGCTCCCCGGCAACTGACCCGCGAAGAGGCGATTCTTGTCATCGAAGCGCAACGCGCCAATCCCAATCGCGTCGGCCCACCCCTCCCCCCGACGCCCTTGACCCCGCCAGGCAGTCCCGGCGCTCCAACTCCTCCTTCGTTGCCCGCTTTTCCCACGTTGCCCAATCGTATTCGTTAAGCAATCTCGATCCCAACCGGCAATGATCCGAATCCATCACTTGCGGACGGATGAAAGCAGACTTCAAACGCGGACGCAGCGCGACGTGCATCAGAAAGTAGTCGATGCACCAGCCGGCGTTCAGACTGCGCGCCGGACATCAGACCCCAAGATGTAACGTCCCGGCCCTTCTCGAACTCACGACAAACCCGGCCTGCACGCGCTGATACCAGCGCGTTCCTCCGGCATGAAGAACAGAACCAGCCCCAGCCTCAGCGCGGGAAACCTCAAGGACATTCCGTTCACGGCCGGTTACGTCTCGCGCATCGGCAACTCCACCGGTTCGACTAAATTCGACTGGATTGCGGAATAAGCCCGAACCCCGAAAGACGATTCACAGAAGGAAACGAAGAGCCAAGACTTTCTGCCTGGAGCGACCCGAATGAAAATTTTTCGCGGTGGACCGTTCCAACTCTCACCCGCTTCGATCTCTCCGTTTCCTCCTGTCGTCCGGCTTCGGACTTCGGATTAAAAAGTGCCGCCCGTTTGCTCCGCGCGGCCTTTGGCCTTCCCGGCGCGCGGTGATTCGATCATCTCCCAAAACTTCGGATTTTGCTGGAGAGCTTCATCCTCTCCGGTGGGAAGGCTGGATCGAAACAAAAAATCTTTGAGCGAATTCCGGTTCAAAATCCGATGGATCACCAAGCCG
The DNA here is from genome assembly GCA_947502425.1 of Verrucomicrobiales bacterium. GTDB lineage: Bacteria > Verrucomicrobiota > Verrucomicrobiia > Limisphaerales > SIBH01 > SIBH01. The sequence continues at coordinate 1,013 of CANMZY010000013.1, read as the reverse complement.
AGTTCGTGCCGTTCAAAATAGATCCGATAGTCCCCGATCCGAAAGCGGTGCAAGATTTTTCCGGCGCGTTCCAGTTTGCCGAACCGCTCCAAATCCGTGCTCATCGCTTCCTGGGGCAGGCCGCGAAACTCGCCCAGAATGTTCAATTGAAGATCCTTGGGCATGCGGGCCAGCTCGGCCGCGCTGACCGGGTTGAAGATGATTTGAAAGGGACACATTTGAGCCTACATGGAAGAGTTGAACTCCAATCCGGTGGATTTGGAACAAGCACGAGCACGAATTTGGGCGCAACCGGCGGTGCGGAACGCCGGCTTAAGCCGGCAGAAAATCGCGGCTCCAGTGTAGCTTCTGGTAATTTCAACGCGTTGGGTGTTCGCACGCTTCTGCCGACTGAAGTCGGCGTTCCTGTTGCCAGATCGGAACGCTGGCCTCAGCCGCGTTCCGCGCACGCTCAGAACGCATTGGGCTTTTTCAACTTCGGAGTTCGGGTTGATACCACGGATGAACACGAATGGACACGGATGGAAATGAACGGCGAAAGCCAGTCTGTTCATCCGCAGTAAAATCGGATTTCGCAAATCAAATCTATGTTCATCTGTGGCCATCTGTGATTTCCGTTTTTCCCGCAAATCCAACTGAGAAAAATTGGTGGAGTTTGGTAGCGCGTACGGGAATCGCACCCGTCTTTCAGCCTTGAGAGGGCCGTGTCCTAACTGATAGACGAACGCGCCTGCCAGAATCGAGCTAGATGGTATGCACGAACTTCACCGTGTCAACCTTCTGTGTACAAAAAGAAGGCCGCCCTTGCGGGCGGCCCATGAGAACACAATAACAACAATTATTTACGACGGCGAATCATCCAAGCGGCAAGTAAACCAAATGCTCCAAGAGCAATTGTGGACGGCTCAGGGACGGGAGTGAGCGTCATTTGAAACCCGGGCACAGTTCCAACCGGTGAACCGGTATTGGAGAACAAGGCGGGTGGCAGGGTAATACCGCCACCCGTGCTGGTG
>CANMZY010000012.1:0-19975 GCA_947502425.1 Verrucomicrobiales bacterium | reverse complement strand
CCTACCCCAACGCGGTGCTGGTGGACTGGCATGGGGCCAGCGGCGACCGGCCAAAATTGTTTTGGAACGACGGAATGCACGTCCGCCCGGAAGGCGCCCGGCTCTATGTGGGCTTGATCGCGCAGGCCGTCGGCGCGCGGCCGGCGGCCGGCCCGTTGCGTTGAAGCCGCTAGGCCCCGACCGCCTAGGCCGGGCGCGGGAGCGATTCGATGACCTTGGCGAGAATGCCGTTGAGCTGCTCGGCGCGCTTGAGGGAAAGCTCGTCCTGGCGGGCCCAGAACAGCGAAAGCTGGAAGCAAAGGAAGGCCAGCGTTTCGTCGTGGTGGCGAAAACTGAGCGAGGCGAAACTCCAGTGCAGGCCGAGGTCTGGGTTCAGATTTTCCGCGCGCCCTTGGACCAGTTGGTGGAGGTAATCGTGCGTCTCGGTGACGGCCTTGCAGAGCGGCGCGGTGGGGCCGTCCGGCTCGTTTTGCAGGGAGGAGAGGAGACTCGCGTTGCGGTCGTAGGCGGTGAGCAGATGATTTGACATAAAATTTTCAATAACATTTACAAGTCCCCTCAGTTTACAAACTACGTCCGGCGTGCGCGCAACGATTGCGTGAACGTGGCGTCACAGGGCGGTTGAAGACGGACCGCCGACGCCACGGAAGGACGGAAGGATTTTCCCGGGGATTAGGGCGGACGGAGATTTTTTGGTGGGAATTTTTCCTGCTTCATCTCCGTCCGCCCCAAATCTCCGGGGAAAGTTCCTGGCATCTACCCAGTTCACCTCCTTCCCATGCCACCCAAACCCGCCGGCCGGCGAGCGGCGCTCCGGCAGTGTCCTGATTTGATCTTGGCCAGCGCGCGGCTGTGTCGTCCTCGACCAACCGCAGCAGGTCGCAAGTGCTGCGGTTGGTCTGCGACACCGCCGCGCTCCATGCAAATTAGAACACCACCGGCGCTCCGGCGGCGTTGCCAAACGGGCGCGGCTCCTTTATCTCTGGGCTGCCTTATGGCCGCGCCACACATCGTCAACATCCGGGAACTCTCGAAAGTTTATCAGCAGGGCGAGATCGATGTCACCGCGCTGCACAACATCTCCCTCGACATCGCGGCCTCGGAATTTCTCACGCTGATGGGGCCGTCCGGCTCCGGCAAGTCCACCCTGCTCCACATCATCGCCGGCATCGACCGCCCGACCAGCGGCTCCTGCCGCGTGCAAGGAATCGATCTCACGCAACTCGGCGAGTCGGATCTGGCCGGCTGGCGGAATCAAAACGTGGGATTCGTTTTCCAGACCTTCAATCTCATTCCGGTGTTGACCGCATTTGAGAATGTTGAACTGCCGCTGCTCCTGACCGGATTGAGCGGTCGCCGCCGCCGCGAGCAGGTCAACACCGCGCTGGAACTGGTCGGTCTTGCCGACCGCGCCCGCCATCTGCCACGCCAGTTGTCCGGCGGACAGGAGCAGCGCGTGGCCATCGCCCGTGCGCTCGTCACCGATCCGGGACTGGTCATGGCCGACGAACCGACGGGCAATCTGGACTCCCATTCCGCGCAGGAGGTGCTGGGCATCTTGCAGGCCCTCAGCCGGAACGCCGGCAAGACCGTCATCATGGTCACGCACGATCCGAAGGCGGCGGCGTTCGGCACGCGGTCAATCCATCTGGAGAAAGGAGAGTTGAGCCGTGAAACGTGAGGCATGGGACGTGGGGCGTGAGAAAAGCCGCACGTCGCAAACTTCTTCTCAGGCTCCACGCTCCACGCCCCACGCCCCCCCATGACCCTCGCCACTTTCATCGCCAAGAATGCGCTGCGGAACAAACGCCGCGCCGCGCTTTCCATTTTGAGCGTGGCCGTCAGCCTGTTCCTGCTCGTGACGCTGCTGGTGGCGTTGCGTGAACTCACCGTGCCGCCGGAGGACATCGGGGCCGCGCTCCGCATCGTGGTGCGGAACAAAATTTCCATCGCCACGCCCCTGCCCGGCCGGCAGCGCGCCATCATCGAGAAGATCAAGGGCGTCGAGGCCGTCTCGCCGTTCAGCTTTTTTGGCGGCAAATACGGCGCCGAGGAGAACATGACCTTCGCGCAGTTCGCCATGGACCCGCATCTCCTGACGAACATTTTCGGCGAGGCCAAATTGCCGATGGAGCAGTATCGCGCTTTCCTGGCCGACCAGCGCGCCTGCGTCGTCGGTCAGATCACGGCCGAAAAATACAAGTTCAAGATCGGTGATCGGCTGCCGTTGACGAGCAGCTTTTATCCGAACCCCATCGAACTCAAGATCGCCGGGATTTACGCCGGCTCGATCGACGACCGGAACGTGCTCTTTCACCACAAATTTCTCGAGGAGGCCGAGAACACCGGCGGAGTCGCCGGCACCTGGTGGGTGAAGGCGCGTTCCGCCGAGGACATGCCCCGGGTGCTGGAGGCGATCAACAAAGCATTCGTCAACACCTCGTCCGAGGTGCGCGCGGAGACGGAGCGCGCGTTTCAACTCAGCTTTGTTTCGATGTGGGGCAACATCAAGCTGCTGGTGAACTCGATCTGCACGGTGGTGGTCTTCACGCTCCTGCTCGTCTCGGCGAGCACCATGAGCATGGCCATCCGGGAACGGTTCCGGGAACTCGCGGTCTTGAAGGCGCTCGGCTTCCGGCGGCACGAACTGTTCGCGTTCATCCTCGCGGAAAGTTTCGGCCTGGCGGGACTGGGCGCGCTGATCGGAGTGGGCGGCGCGTGGCTGTTGTTCACACAGGCCAGCATTTCCAAAATGACCGATGGCATTTTTATCACCTTTGATCCGACGCCGCGCATCATCGGCACGGCGCTGCTGGTCGCGGCGGGGTTGGGCATCGTGGCCAGCATCGCGCCGTCCATCGCGGTCGCGCGAATGAGCGTGGTGAACGGGCTGAAGACGCTGGATTGATCAAGCTCAGTTCACGAACGAAGTCTCGTTGGCCTGGAGGAGCGCGTGGGCGTATTCCTCCCAGGCGTTGAGCGGCTCGCGGGCGGTGAAGGCGGGCCGCCCACCACCACGCCGGAGCTGCTGTTTCGCGTTCAAGGGCAGCCCCGGTCGGTTGGGGCCGCGCCGCAGGTTGCCGGGGCCGGGGTTCGCCGTGGCGACTTTTTCTTTCGTGGGCAGCTCGGAAAGGAAGGCTAGGCCGAGCTGCAATTCCTCCGGCCGCGGGTCGCGCTGGTAGATGCGCTCGTAAAGAAACTTGATCCGCCCGGCCGTGTCCTTGCGCGCGATGAATTCGTCGAGGGCCACGAGATGCCGGGCCTGCTCGACGACGAGCGGGCTGTTCATGAAGAAGAGCGCCTGCTGCGGGACGGTGGTTTCGTAACGCTTGCCGCTGGTCATGTCCGGATTGGCGAAGTCGAATTGGTTGAGAATCTCCGGCAGGTTGCCGCGATCAATCGTGCCATAGACCGTGCGCCGCGTGGAATACGGCTCCTGGCCGAGATCAACTGGACGCCCGCCCAGCGTGAAGTCGAGCTGGCCGCCGATGGCGAGGAGCGAGTCGCGGAGGGATTCGAATTCGAGGCGGCGGATGTTCGCGCGCCAGAGGAGGCGATTGGCCGGATCAATCTGGGCGTAGCGCGGATTGTTCGCGCTGCTCTGCTGATAGGTGCTGGAGAGCATGATGAGCCGGTGCATTTTCTTGACCGACCAGCCGTCCTCCATGAAGCGGGACGCGAGCCAGTCGATCAGCTCCGGATGGCTGGGTGGCACGGACTGGGTGCCGAAATCATCGGGTGTGGTGACGAAACCCTCGCCGAAATGATGCTGCCAGATGCGGTTGACCATGACGCGGGCGGTCATGGGGTTGGTCTTGCTGATGATGGCCTGGGCGAGTTCGAGGCGGCCGCTGCCGTTCTTGAAGGGCTGGCGGCCGGGGCCGGCGAGAACTTCCAGAAACTGACGCGGCACGAACGGGCCTTTGTTCTCGGCCTCGCCGCGGATGAAGACCGGTGAATTGTAGGCAACGAGCCGGTCTTGCAGAATCATCGCGCGGGCGGGAGCGCCGGGGTGATTGATTTCCAACTGCGCCGTCCGGCTGCGAACCTGGATTTCTTTTTGGACCAGCGTTCGTCTGGCCTCCTGAGTCGCCGTCCTCGGACGGAACGCCCGGCGCTCGGCGTCCACGGCGGCGTCTTCCTTGTCCAGCGCGGCCTTCTGTTTCAGGTATTGCTGATAGGCGGGGGTGGCCGTGGGCGTCGCCAGCAGCGGCAGGGTCTCCGGCTCGACGGAACTCGCGAAGACGCCGCGCAGCGAATAGTAATCCTTCGTCGGGATCGGATCGAACTTGTGATCGTGGCAGCGGGCGCACGAGACGGTCAGGCCGAGCAGTCCTTTCGTCACCACGTCGATGCGGTCGTTGATGATGTCGTTTTGATTGTTGTTGAAATGATTTCCCACGGTGAGGAAGCCGAGCGCGGCGAGATTGCTTTTGCCCAGGCCGGGTAGTTTGTCGGCCGCGAGCTGTTCGAGGATGAACCAGTTGTAGGGCTTGTCCTCGTTGAAGGCGCGGATGACGTAATCGCGATAGGTCCAGGCGTAGGGATAGTTCGGATCTTCCTGACGGCGCTTCACCTCCCCTTTCGTGTCGGCGTAGCGCGCGATGTCGAGCCAGTAGCGGCCCCAGCGCTCGCCGTACTGCGGCGAGGCGAGCAACCGGTCCACCACCGTCGCAAAGGCGGCGGAGGTTTTGTCGTTCAGAAATTCATCGATCTCCTTTTGCGTCGGCGGCAGTCCGGTCAGATCGAAGGTGGCGCGGCGGAGGAGCGTCCGGCGGTCGGCGGCGGCGGAGGGCTTGAGGCCGTTCGCCTCCAGTTTGGCGTGGATGAAATTGTCCACCGGCGTGGCGGCCAGGGTGGCAGACTTGCTCTCGGGCACGGCGGGCTTTTTCAACGGCTGCCAGGCCCAGTGATGCTTGCCTGAGTCGCCGTCGTCATTGAGTCCGGTCTTGGCGGTGGCGCTTTTGCGGCGCGGATCGGGCGCGCCCATTTTCACCCAGGCGGTCAGGTCGGCGATCTGCGCCGTGGAAAGTTTTTCACCCTTGGGCGGCATCTGCAAATCTTCGTTCGTGTAGCGGATGGCCTCGATGAGCAGGCTCTTGTCGGGATCGCCGGAGACAATGGCCGGGCCGGTCTTGCCGCCCTTGAGCAGGTCTTCGCGGGAGTCGAGCAGCAGTCCGCCCTTCATCTTTTCGGACTGCGCGCTGTGGCACTTGTAGCATTTGTCCGCCAGGACAGGGCGGATGCGGCCCTCGAAGAAATCAAGCTGGGCGCGGGTCGGCTCGGCGGCGGGGGCCAGCCCGGTGGACGCCAGCGCGGCCAGCATCCAGGAAAATTTATTGATCGGGAGGCGCATGGGAAAAATGTTCAAGCGATGACACCTTTAACCACCTTGCCATGCACGTCCGTGAGCCGGAAGTCGCGGCCGTTGTAGCGATAGGTCAGTTTCTCGTGGTCGAATCCCAGCAGCGCCAAGATGGTCGCGTGCAGATCATGGACGTGAACCTTGTTTTCGACGGAGGCCGCGCCGAACTCGTCGGTCGCGCCATAAACCGTGCCGCCCTTCGCGCCGCCGCCGGCCAGCCAGGTGGTGAAGGCGCGGTTGTTGTGGTCGCGGCCGGGATTGTCATTGCCGTTGCGGTCCTTGGTCGGCTTGCGCCCGAACTCGCCGCCCCAGACGACGAGCGTGGAGTCGAGCAGGCCGCGCTGTTTCATGTCGGTCAGGAAGGCCGCGAGCGGCTTGTCGATTTCCTCGGCTTGCGCCGGGAGACGTTCCTCGATGTCCTGATGATGATCCCAGCCGCCGGCCCAGACCTGCACGAAGCGCACGCCGCGCTCGATGAGCCGCCGCGTCACGAGCAACTGCCGGCCCTGGCTCGTCGCGCCGTAGAGCTCGCGCGTGGCCGCTGATTCCTTCGTGAGGTCGAAGGCGTCGCTCGCCTCGGTCTGCATCTTGAACGCCATTTCATAGGCCTCGAGCCGCGCCTCCAACTGCGCGTCCTTCTGCAGGGTCTGGCTGTGCAGTTCGTTCAGCTTGTGGACGAGATCGAGCTGCCGCCGCTGTTCACCGAGGACGGTATACTGGCTCTTGATGTGCTGGATCATCTGCTCGGCCGTGCCGGCCTGCGTGTTGATGCTCATGCCTTGGAAGACGCCAGGGAGGAAGGACGACTGCCAGTTCTGGCTGCCGCCCGGCGGTGCCCCGCCCGGACGCAGCGAAATGTAGCCGGGCATGTTCTGGTTCACCGTGCCCAGACCGTAAACCACCCACGAACCCATGCTCGGCTTCGGCAGCCGCAGCGAGCCGGTGTTCATCATCACCGTCGCCACGTCATGCGCCGGAATGTCCGTGTGCATCGAGCGGATGACCGCCATCTCATCGACATGATTGGCGAGGTTCGGAAAAACTTCACTAACCTCGATGCCCGACTTGCCGTACTTCTTGAAGGCGAAGGGCGATTTCATAGCCACGCCGCCCGAGCCGGGAATCGCCTTGCCGTCATACTTCGTGAGCATCGGCTTAGGGTCCCAGGTATCGACGTGGGATGGCGCGCCCTGCGCGAAAATGTGGACGACGGCCTTGGCTTTCGCAGGAAACGGCGGGAGCTTCGGCGCGAGCGGGGAAAGATTCACGGCAGCCTCGGCGAGGCCGGGGAAAAATCCCTGGCCAAACAAACCGGCCAGGCTGAGCCCGCCAAAGCCCATGCCGGCGCGGTTGAGGAACTGCCGCCGGGTCAGGATGAAATCCTCGATGCGCGGGGTGTGATCTTTGAGATACTGGTTCGTGCTGCTCATAAGTTTTCAGGCATCATTCGCTGCCTATTCTGGACGTGGCCGGTCGTAAAAAGGTTTCGTGATGCCGGCAGTATTCACCCGTTCAGGGGAAATTTCCAGTGGCAAGTAAAGCGCGGAGGCGCTGTGAAAACCGGGGCAACGAAGGCGGTCTGCCCTACCAATCGACCGGCTGATAGTCCTTCAGAAATTTTCCCCAGACGTGCCCGCCGGTGTTGAGGCCGGCGATGATCGGATCCACGATCCGCGCCGCGCCGTCCACGATGTCGAGCGGCGGATGGAAGCGGTGCTCCTTCACCTTGCGCGCGGCGATCTGCACCGGGTCTTCGTCCGTCACCCAGCCGGTATCGACGCTGTTCATGTGGATGCCGTCCGCGTGGTAGTCCGCCGCCGAGGTGCGGGTCATCATGTTGAGCGCGGCCTTGGCCATGTTGGTGTGCGGATGGCGCGTCGTCTTGAACTTCCGGTAGAACTGACCCTCGACCGCCGAGACGTTCACGATGTGCCGGTCACGGCCCGGCACGCGCAGCAACAGGGGCTTGAGCCGCGCGTTGAGGATGAACGGCGCGATGGCGTTGACGAGCTGCACCTCCAGCAGTTCGACCGCCGGCACCTCGTCGAGCAGCAGCCGCCAGGAATTCCGCTCGCGCAAATCCACCTGCTGCAAGTCCTGGTCGAGCCGCCCTTCGGGAAACAAATCCTGCTGCGCGGCCAGTTCCTCCGGCAACAGCGGCACCTGCGAGAGCGCCGCCGCGTGCGTCAACCCCGCGACCTCGGAGAGGCGATAAGGCGCGACGGCCGCAGGGTTGGCCGCGCCCTCCGGCAGTAGATGATAGCCGCGCAATCCCTCGTAAGCCCCGAGCAGCCGGCGGGTGTGCTCGGGCATTTCGTGCAGCGCCGCCGATTCGCCCGTCATCATGTGCTCATAAAAATCCGGCGGACGACGCACGGTCTGGCAGGCGTTGTTGATGATGAAATCCAGCCGCGTCCGGGTCGCGAGCAGATGCCGGCAAAACGCCTCCACGCTCGGCGTGTGGCGCAGGTCCAGTCCGAAAATTTCCAGGCGATGCCCCCACTCGGCGAAGTCCGGCTCCAGCGCGTAGCGGGCCGCCGAGTCGCGCGGGAAGCGCGTGGTGACGATGAGCTGCACCCCGGCCCGAAGCAGCTTGATGCCCGCCTGGTAGCCGATCTTCACGCGCCCACCGGTGAGCAGCGCGACGCGCCCGCGCAAATCCGCCGTCTCGGTGCGCTTGCGGAAATTATACTCGGCACACGGCGGACAGAGCTGGTCGTAGAAATGGTGGATCGTCGAATAATCCTTTTTGCAGATGTAGCAATTCTGCGGCTCGACGACTTCGCGGAAATCCGGATCGTTCCCGACTTCCTGCTGCTCGAAGCCCAGGGGCGGATGCACGTTCGGCGTGGTGAAAACGGTTTGCCGGCGGAGTCGGCGGATGCCGGTGTCGGCCAGAACGCTTTCGGCGCGCTGCTGTTTGTCAGCCTTGCGCCGGCGCTTGGTGGCCTTCACGAGTCGGCGGCGGTCCCCGGCGTCCGGGCGCGAGACGCGGCCCGCCGCCGAGAGCAGACGGGTCCGCTCCTCCTCCGACATTTCAGCAAGCAGCGCACGGTTGCCGGCGATGGATTCGAGCAGCTCGGCGGCGGCTTTCAAACGGTCCGAGAGCGCGGCGGCGGGGGCTGATTTTGGTTCCATGCTCAATGCGGGCGGCGCGGGTTAGGGGGAGCGGAACTGGTAGAAGCGCAGGGAGGAATTCGTGGCGGTGGTGGCGGTGAACTCGAAGGCGTTTCCACCGGGCGACGTGGCGGGCCCGAGCACCGTCCAGTTGGTCAGGTTGGTTGAGCCGAGCACGGTGTAGCCGAGGCCGTTCACGCCGGTGAACGGAGTTTGAAATTGCCGTCGCCCAAAACAACCTGGCCGGTGAAGGCAGGCAGTGACGGAATGGTGAACGACTGGTCGCCGCCCAAAACCAAGCCGGAACTGTTTGTCGCGACGAGACGGAAATGATAGCCGGCCCCGGGTGTCAGGCCCGTGATGCTGTTGCTCACCGCCACCACGCCGACTCTGTTGAGCAGGTTGGTCACGTTGACGGTGCTGCCATAGCCGGTCGTGGGACCGTATTGGAAATAGGCGAGCGTCGGCGCGCTGTTGCCGAAGCCGGTGACCGTGACCTGGTCATTCACGCCGTCAAAGGACAGCGCCTGTCCCGCCCCGGTCGGCTGGGCCAAACCCATGGCTTGGAACAGCACCGCCACTGCAGAATACACGCCGACCCGGACAATTTTTCTGAATAACATGGGTGAACCTGTAGCAAACAACCCCGTTGTCCGCAAGACCGGGGAAATACCGGTTCCAACCAGGGAGATTGCGGAGCAGACAAACAGCCCGGTCCCGCTAGAATGTCCGCGTGAAACCGCCACAACTGGTGCGGCCCGCGCCTTCCCGATTTCGCCGTCTCTGGGCGCTCGCGCCCGGCACGGTGTTTATCAACCACGGCTCATTCGGCGCGTGCCCCCGGCCCATCCTGAAATTTCAGGCGGAACTGCGCGCGCAGATGGAGGCCGAGCCGGTGCAGTTCCTGTGGCGGCGCTACGAGGAACAGCTGGAACCGGCGCGCGCGGAACTCGCCAGATTTGTCGGGGCGCAGGCGCGGGATCTCGCCTTCGTCACCAATGCCACGACCGGTGTGAACGCGGTGGTGCGTTCGCTCAAGCTGCGGCGCGGCGATGAACTGCTCACCACCAACCGCGACTACAACGCCTGCCGCAACGTGCTGGTCGAGGCCGCGCGCTGCGCCGGCGCGAAGGTGGTCGTGGCGCGCGTGTCGTTTCCATTGCGCCATGCCGAAGACGTGCTGGAAGCGGTGCTGCGCGCCGTCACGAAACGCACGCGGCTGGCGATGATTGATCACGTCACGAGCGACACCGGACTGGTGCTGCCGATTGCGCGCATCATCCGCGCACTGGAAACGCGCGGCGTGGAGACGCTGGTCGATGGCGCGCACGCGCCGGGCATGGTGCCGCTCGATTTGAGAAAACTTCGCCCCGCCTATTACACCGGCAATCTGCACAAGTGGGTCTGCGCGCCGAAGGGCGCGGCCTTTCTCTGGGCGCGCGCGGACCGGCAGGATGGATTGCAGCCGTCCGTGATCAGCCACGGGAACAACCGGCCGCGTCCCGGCGGCACGGCGTTTCAGGACCGCTTCGACTGGGCGGGCACGTTTGATCCGACGGCGTGGTTTTGCGTGGGCGAAGCGATCCGCTGGATGGGACGGCTGCTGCCCGGCGGCTGGCCGGAGCTGCGCGCCCGCAACCACGCGCTGGCCGTGCGGGCGCGGCAGCTTCTTTGCGAACGGCTGGAGGTGGAACCGCCGTGTCCGGAAAATCTGCTCGGCTCGCTGGCGACGATTCCCCTGCCGCCGCGATTCCCCGACTCGCGGAAGCCGGGCAAGATCGACCTGGACCAGTTGCGGCTCCATGACGAATTCGGCATCGAGGTGCCGTTTACTCGCGTTGGCCAGCAGAGATGGTTCCGGGTGTCCGCGCAGATTTACAACTCGGTGGCGGAGTACGAATATCTCGCGGAAGCCCTGCGGAGGCTGTGAAAAAAGACCCGCAGATGAACGCGGATAAAAACGCGGTTGATTTAAAAAATCGGGCCCGGAACGCCGGCTTCAGCCGGCAGAGACTTTGAGCCAAGGGGTGGTTTCTGGAGTTCCATCGCGCTCGATCCTCGCCGCCTTCTGCCGACTATTGAGGCTCGTGCAATCCAGTGGCGGAGCGCGGATCATTGCTCCGCCTGCTGGAAATGTCATTTGACCCAGGCGGAGCATTGCTCCGCGCTCCAAGGTGCGAGCTTCCGGCTTGAGCTTCGGTTGTCACTCAATGGCACGAGTCACAATAAGGTCAGCGTTCCAAGCCTGCGTCGGATCGGTGATCCCCTCCCATCCGCGTTCATCTGCGGTTCGCTTTTCCGCCACCTACTTCGCGAACTCGATGCAGCGGGTTTCGCGCACCACGGTCACGCGGATCTGTCCGGGATATTGCAACTCGTCCTCGATCTTGCGGGTGATGTTTCGCACCAGCGTGTGGGCTTCCTCGTCGTTGATTTTGTCCGGCAGGACGAGCACGCGCAGTTCGCGTCCGGCCTGGACGGCATAAACTTTTTCCACGCCGGGAAACGACAGACCGATGCGCTCCAGATCTTCCACGCGCTTGATGTAAACGGTCATCGTCTCCGAGCGCGCGCCGGGACGGGAGGCGCTGATGGCGTCCGCCGCGCTGACGAGCACGCCCCACGGGCCGACCGCCGGAACCTCGTTGTGATGCGAGGCCACGCCATTGACGACCGCCTCGCTCTCGCCGCACCGCTTGACGATCTCCGCGCCGACCAGCGCGTGCGAGCCTTCGACTTCGTGGTTCACAGCCTTGCCGATGTCGTGCAGCAGTCCGGCGCGCTTGGCGGTGGCGATGTCGAGGCCTAGTTCCCCGGCCATCAGGCTCATCAGGTGCGCGACTTCGACGGAGTGATCCAAAACATTCTGGGAAAAACTGTGCCGGAACTTCAAACGTCCGAGCAACTTCACAATCTCCGGGTGCAGCGGCGGCAGGCCGGCGCGGGCCACCGCGTCTTCGCCGGCCCGGATGATTGTCTCCGCCATTTCCTCCTGCACCTTCACCACTACCTCCTCGATGCGCGTCGGATGAATGCGCCCGTCCAAAATCAGCCGCGTCATCGCCTCGCGCGCGACTTCGCGGCGGACGGGATCGAAACCGGAGAGGACGACCGCGTTGGGCGTGTCATCGATCAGCACGGTCACGCCGGTGGCGGCCTCGAAGGCGCGGATGTTGCGGCCGTCGCGCCCGATGATGCGGCCCTTGATCTCGTCGCCGGGCAGCGCGACGGTCGCGCTACTGCTGCCGAAAGTGTGTTCCCCGGCGAAGCGCTGGATGGCGGTGCTGATGATCCAGCGGGCCTTTTCCTCGGCGCGCAGTTTCGCCTCGTCAATGATGCGGCGGCTGAAGGCCCCGGCGTCGGCCTGGGCCTCCTGCTCGACTTCCTTCAGCAACTGCGCGCGGGCCTCGGTCTCGTTCAAGCGGCCGATGGACTGGAGATTCTCGCGGCGTTCGCGGGTCAGGGCGGCCAACTCCTGCTGCGTGACGTCGAGCGCGGTGGATTTTTTTTGCAGTTCGGCCTGCTGCGCGTGCAGGGTGGCTTCCTCCTGCATGAGGCTTTCCAACTGCCGGTTGATCAGCTTCTCGCGCTCAGTCAGGCGGGCCTCGGTCTCGGCCAGCTCGAGGCGGCGGGCGGCGAAGGATTTTTCCGTTTGCTCGCGGAATTTGAGGGCCTCCTCGTTGGCCTGGAGGCGGGCTTCGCGCCGGATCGTCTCGGCCTCGCGCCGGGCGGCGTCGAGCGCGGATGCCTTCTGGAGAACGTGGGTGGCCCGGAGGTTGCGGTCCTTACAGAGCAGCAGCCAGTAGCCGAGCAAGGCGCCGCCGATAAAAATGGCGCTTCCGACCAGGTAGATGTTTGCAGCCAGCAAGATCATTTCAAACCGCGCCCTGGCACTGAAGCCAGCGCGACGGAGTTAAGAGAGAATTCAAACGGACATCATGCGGTTCCGCCGGGACGGTCGCGACCAACTGCCACGCAAAAGCCGCGCCGCATTTGTGCCCCGGAACCCCGGCCAGCAGGCGGTCATAATAACCTTTGCCCCGCCCCAGCCGCCGACCCACGAGGTCGAAAGCTACCCCAGGCACGAGGAGAAAGTCCAGTTGGTTTAACTCCAGCACGGGACAGTCCGGCCCCGGTTCGAGCACGCCAAATTTGCCGGGCTGCAATTCGTCCGGCTTCCGCACACGGCAGGCCAGGTAGGAACCGCTCGCGGCATCGAAGCGGAGAAAGGCCGCGGCCTTGCCGGAAGCCCAAGCCGCTTCAAACAGGGGACGAATGTCCGGCTCGTCCGGCAGCGGCGTGAAAAGGAGCACCGACTTCGCCTCGCGCCAGATGGTTTCCTGTGGCAGCCGGGCGCAAAGTTCCGCCGAGGCGGCGGCGTGTTCTTCCTGGGAAATGGTTTTTCCCGTCGCGCGCAGCTGTTCGCGCAATCCGGCTTTCTGGGCGGCGGTGCTCATGGCGCGCCGGTTTTGGCTTTCGCGATTTCAGCCCGCCACCGTTCCACGCGCTCCTTGATCTTTTTCTCGGAACCTTGCTCGGTCGGCTCGTAGTAGCGCCGGGCCGCGCCGAGATGATCCTGCGCGACGAAATGTCCGGGGTGATCGTGCGCGTATTGATAGCCCGCGCCGTGGCCGAGGCGTTCCGCGCCCGCATAATGTTTGTCCCGCAAATGCTCCGGCACGGCGAGCGTGCGGCCGCTCCGCACGTCCTCCAGCGCGGCGTCGATCGCCACGTAGGCGCTGTTGCTCTTATGGGCCGTAGCGATGTAGATCGTCGCCTCGGCAATGGGAATGCGCGCCTCCGGCCAGCCGATGAACTCCGCCGCCTGATGCGCGGCGTTGGCCAGCACCAGCGCCATCGGATCGGCCAGGCCGACGTCTTCCGCCGCGCAGATCACGATCCGCCGGGTGATGAACCGCGGGTCTTCGCCGGCGTGGATCATCTTCGCCAGCCAGTAGAGCGCGGCGTCGGGATCACTGCCGCGCATCGATTTGATGAACGCGGAAATGGTGTCGTAATGCGCGTCGCCGTCGCCGTCGTACACGATGGCCTTGCGCTGGATGCTCTGCTCGGCCACCGCGAGATCAATGCGGATGAAGCCGTCGGCGGACGGCTCGGTGGTGAGCGCGGAGATTTCCAGCGCGTTCAAGGCCTTGCGCGCGTCGCCGTCGGAGATCGTCGCGAGATGCCGTAAGGCCGCCTCGTCGGCACGGATTTTCAGGTGGCCCAGGCCGCGTTCGGCGTCGGCCAGCGCGCGCTGGAGCAGGAGAAACAAATCCTCCCCGGTGAGCGGTCGCAGCTCGAAAATTTGCGAGCGCGAGACAAGCGGCGAGTTGACGAAGAAAAACGGATTATGGGTGGTCGCGCCGATCAGCCGGATGACGCCGCTCTCGACATCGGGCAGGAGCACGTCCTGCTGCGATTTGTTGAAGCGGTGGATTTCATCGATGAAGAGGAGCGTGGACTGGCCGGAGTTTTCGAGGCGGTTGACGGCGCCGGAGAGGACGCGGCGCATGTCGGCCACGTTGGACTCGACGCCGCTCAGGCGCTCGAACTTGTTCTTCGTCTGGCGGGCAATGATCTGGGCGAGGGAGGTTTTGCCAGTGCCGGGCGGGCCGTAGAAAATGAGCGACTGGATGCGGTCCGATTCGATGGCGCGGCGGAGCAACTGGCCGGGCGCGAGGATGTGAGACTGGCCGGCGTATTCGTCGAGGGAGCGGGGCCGCATCCGCGCGGCCAGCGGGGCGGGGCCGGCGGGCCGGGCGCCGGCCGGGCCGGGTTCGGCCACCGGCGGCGCGGCGAATAAATCATCCCGTGACATGCGGGCCAGCCTAGCAGCCCGCGCCGCCCTCCAAAACAAAAAACCGGCCTCAACGTTTCCGTCGGGCCGCCGCTTCGGCCAGCGAGACGATTTCTTCAGGCGTCAAAGGACGGTTGTATATTTTCACATCGTCGATCAGACCGTCGAACACGGCGGCCAGTCCTTCGCCGCCGCCATGCCGCGCGCCGATGAGCAAGTCGAGGTCGCTCTCGTGATCGATCAACACGGGAGCATCTTTCCGGGCCACGGCCTTGCCGCCGAGGTAAAGAACATAACGCCGTTGCTCGCGGCTCACGGCGACATGCGTCCAGGATTCGGCCGGCGGCGGCTCCGTGGATTCAAAGGGCCAGATTCCATGGCCGCCCGCATCGGTAACCGCAAACCCAAGCCGGCCGGTCTTGCCCAGGTAGAAGCGGAACTGGTGGTCGCCGACACTGGCGCGTTCCTGGGCAATGATCGTCCGCTCCCCCCCGGCAACGGCAGCGGGCCTGATCCAGCAGGAGAAGGTGAAGTCTCCCCCTAGGTAGGCGGGCTTGCCGAGGTTCACACAGGAGTTTTTTCCATTGAACCGCAGGGCCGGGCCAAGGATGCCTTCGGCGGGCGCGGCCCCCTTGACGACTCCATGCGTCGGACGTCGGGCCGCGTCCGCAACGGTTGCGTCCGTCACCTCATCGAAAGTCCAGTGACCGACCGACTCCTGCACGGGGGGGCCGGCACCGGGTCCGCGAACGGAAAACACTGCGAATCGACGCAGGCGGGGTTCGGCGACTGACTTCAAACAACGCCACCGAATCCGGTCTGTCGTCACCGGTGTGAATTGATCAATCCTTTTGTGACCGATGGAAACGCCGCGAGAGACTTCCTTCCACAAGCCATCGAGCCGGACTTCGATCACGTACTCCCGGACGCGTTCGCCTTCGAGAATGTTTTCCATGGTGATCGCATGGTCGATGCGGGCCGGCTGCGCCAGAATCAACTCCACCACGTGGCCGGATCCGTTGGTCTCGGCAAGGCTTTGGCCAAACCGGCGGCGCACCTCGTCGCCAAATTCTTTGTAGCGTTTCATGTCCGCGTCGGGAATCAGGCCATCCTGATCCGGGTTGGCGTTGATCAGAAGATTGCAGTTGCGCCCGACGGAGCGGTAGTAACGATCCAGAAGCTGCCGCACGGAAAACAGGCGGCCTTCCGTGTTCGGCGACCACAGCCAGAGGCCGTCCCGGATCGGAACGTCGCATTCACCCGGAAGCCATTTCACCGCGTTCGGGCTGCCACCACCGTTGTAGTCGCGGGTGGCGGGGGCCGTGGCCCAGCACGGATAAGGCGCGACTCCGTTTTCGTTGCCAATCCAGCGAATCGAAGCCGCCGGGCCTTGAAACACGATGGCCTTGGGCTGGAGTTTCCGCAGAATCGGCAGCATGTCGGGGCCGCCCTTCGAGGGATCGAGCACGCCGCCGTCGAACCAGATTTCCGCCAGTTCACCGTAATTGCCCCAAAGTTCATTCAGCATGCCCTCGCAGATTTTCGCATAGCGCGCCTGCTCCTCGGGTGTGCCGCCTTTTCCGCGACGCACGAGGCCTGGATTGTCCACCTCCAGAAAACCGTTGCAGCCCATGTGCGCGTAGATGCCGGGCTTGATGCCATGCTTGCGGCAGGAATTCACGAAGTTCCTGACGATGTCGCCCTTGCCGTCCTTGTAGGGCGATTGCTTCATGCCATAGGGATAAAGGTCGCTCTGCCAGTTCATAAAACCGCTGCCGTGCTTGGCGACGAACACGGCGTATTTCGCGCCCATCGCCTTCGCCGCTTCCATCCACTGGTCGGTGTCGAGTTTCTTGGGATTGAAAATTTCCGGCCCCGGTCGTTGATCATAGTTCCGATGATCCCAGCCGGGTTTGAAAACCGACATGTCGTAGTGGATGAAAAGGCCCAGTTCCAAATCCTGCCACTCCGCCTGTTCCGGAGTGGGGCGTCCTAAGGTCAGTTCAGGAGGACCGGCCCAGAGGGACGCCGCCAACACCCAAAACATCGCCAGCAGGGCCAAACGGATGGCGCCCAAGCAGAGCGAAGTCAGGCGGGTCATGGTTGCGCGACGGTTTACGGTGATCGTTTACCGACGGTCATGGCGCCTTGCGAATTTTTTTGTCCGGAGGCGGCCCGCACAACCGCGCGCAAGCCAAGCGTCTTGCCCAGGGCGGTGATCGTCACGAAGAAACGCGGAACATCGCCCGGCGGCGCGCGCTGCACAAAACCCGGCACGAGCGTTCCCTCATAAACGAGGTTGAGCGACTGAATCTCCAGCGACTGGCCGCCCGCCGCCGCGCGAAACTCCACCTGATACGGGCAGGCTTCCTTGCAGTGCGGCGTCAGGTCAAGGTCCACCGTCGTCCATTCGCTGCCGACATTGCGCGCCGACCACTCCCAAATTTTTGCAGGTGCGGCGTTCACTGGCGGAGCTTCCTGTCCGGAGACTTTGCCGCCTTCCCCGACCGCCGCAAAAGCGGCCAGCCTGCGAATGAGCGGTTCCGCCGCCGACTTCACGATGCGCAGTCGGACTTTGCTGACTGCCACCGGCACGAAGCGGTCAATTTTTTTGTGGCCGATGGCCGTGCCCTTGGCGAGTTCCTTCCACTGGTCGTCCACGAATCCTTCCACCACGTATTCGCGCACGCGTTCCCCTTCGCTGATTTCCTCCATCGTGATAATATGCTCGATGCGGACGGGCCGTGGCAAATCGAGTTCAACCGTGTCGCCCCGGCCCGAAGTCTCGCCCGCACTTTTGCCAAGACGCCGCTGCACCTCCGCCCCGAAATCGCACATGCGCTGCACGTCCTCATCGGGAATCAGGCCGGCGGGATCGGGACCAATGTTCAGGAGAAGTTGCGCCCCGCGGCCGACGGACTGGTAGTAAATCGAGATCAGCTCATCGAGCGTTTTCAACCGGTTCTTCGGGTCGGGCGACCAGAACCATGATCCCACCCGGGTGCGCGTGTCACACTCATTGGGCAGCCACACATCGCCGTCGGGCCGGCCGTCGGCGGCCGTGGCGATGCCGGTTTTCGCCCGGGCCTTGGGCACGGAATTCCACGCGGGGTACGGAGCCGTGCCCCGTTCGTTGCCGACCCAGCGGATGGTGGCGTGCGGCGTCTGAAAAATCATGGCCTTCGGAGCATGCTGCTGGAGAATGTCGCCAATGCCGGCCACCGTGCTGCCGTCAAACCACACCTCGTGGATTTCTCCGGAGCGGGTCAGGAGTTCGGTGAGTTGCGCGCGATAGACCTTGTTGTAAATCTCCTGCTCGGCCGGAGTCTTGCAGACGCCATGGACGGCCGCGCGGAAGACCGCGTCGCCCGGACTGAGATAAATCCCCAGCTTCATGCCCCGCCGCCGGCAGGATTCGGCGAGTTCTTTCACCACGTCACCTTGGCCGCCGCGCCAGGGCGTCTGCTTCACGCCGTAGGGGCTGGTCTCGGTCTGCCACCAGCAAAAACCGTCCTCGTGCTTGGCCACGAACATGAAATACTTCGCCCCCATCGCCTCGGCCGTGCTCACCCACTGATCGGTGTTGAGCTTCCCGGGATTGACGTTCTCCAGCTTCGCCGCATGGGCAAAATGCACGAACATCCCGATCTCGTAATCCTGCCAGACGACCTGCTGGGGGGTGGGCTTCGCGAGCGCTGCCGACGCCGGCATCACGCCAAGAATCACGACGCCGAGCAGAACGGCCGAGGCTTGTAGCGCAGGTTTCCAAACCTGCCGTGTCGCGGATTTCCAAATCCGCAGGGGCACGCTGACGCTGACGACGCCCTGCCGACTGGAAGTCGGCGATACAGCAGGTTTGGAAACCTGCGCTACGACTCGATGCGAGCGCGAAGAAGATTTCAGCATGGCTTAATCTCCACGGGTGAGGCCGAAGTTGTCCACGGCCAGCCAGACTTCGCCCTTCGTCGCCCGCAACTCGAAAACCAGTTCGACTTCGCCGCCTGTGGTTTCAAATTCGTAGCCAGCCGATTGTCCGCCTGCTTCGCCCGCATGAAAGCCGCCGTCGCCCTCGAGCACGTTCGATCGCTTCGGCGCACCGGCGATGCAAATACCTCCGCCACGCCCGTGCTCGTCCGCCACCGCCTCCACACCGCGCACCCCCATGATCGAACCCATGCGGTAGCGGCCCGGCTCGAGTTGGACTTTCAGCCGCCACGACGGCACGCCCGTTCCGGTGGAAACAAGGTGCAGGCAGTTGCGGCCGTCCAGTTTCACTTTGTCGCCTTTCCCGCCGGTGCTGGTGTCGAGCTCCCAGGCCTTGCTGATTTTGACCCCGGCCTTCTCGATGAAGAACGGCTTCACCGGATCGTGAAGCTGCCGGCCGACGTTGGCCATCCGGCGCGGAATCCGGAGCATCGCCTGTTTCACCGTGCGGTCATAATAAGCCTTGGCCCGGGCCGGGTCTTTCACCGCCATGGCATCACGCAACCGCGTCCCGGCGACATCCACCCGGGCCGCCCAGTCCTCCTTCTTCAGCGAGTCCTCGTAAATTTTCTTCACCGCCGCCCAGTACATCGGCGGCCCTTGCGGACAGCTCATCACCGCCGCGCCGACCATCGGCCCGCGCGGCAGCTTGAAGCTGGGCGAGAGCGAAAAGTTTTCGTCGCCGAAACAGTTGTCCATGCCATGCAGGATGAAGGAGAACTTGCCCGTGTCCGGGTCGCGGTAGAGGCGATAATTGTTATGATTGAAATAATTGTAGCCGTCCCAATGGCAGAGGATGGTCTCCATCGCCGTGAACCGCATGTATTTTTCGAGATCCAAAATTTTCCCCAGCCGTTCCCAGCGCTTCGCCGGGTCGGGGTCCTTGTCCTGGCAGGCGGCGATGAGCTCCTTCAGCGCCGCGTGGTCCTTGGGATCGCCCTGGTCCTTCTCCATGCCGGCGTGGATCTCCTTGTAGGAACCGCCGTCGTAAAGATCGCCGTTGGGATTCTTGTAAAAGGCGGCGATGAAATCCTTGGTGAATGCCTCCTTGACCACGTAGATGCCGACGTTGCGTCCGTTCAATTCCACGAAGGCCTGCGTGCAGCGCGAGGCCGGCACTCCGGCCTTTCGCGCCACTTCGCCGGCCATCAGTTCCGCCAGATAGGTGTGGTCCTGCACGGCGTTGTTGAGATGGATTTTCTTCATCCCGTGGAAACGCCCGCCGCCCTCGAAGTTGTCAAAGTTCAGCGTCAGCGACGGCCGGCCGCCGAGATGCTGGAAGGTGCCCGTCGATCCCTTCAGTTTCACGGACACTTGCTGGGTGCTCATCAGTCCCGTCGGCAGAGTCTCGATCAACGTCGCCACGGCATATTGGCGCTCGTCCTTCTGCAGCTTCTCGCGCTGTTCGGCTGACAGGATGATCTGCAAGCGCGGCACCGGCCCGGCAAAAAACGCCGTCGCCGCCTGCTGATGTTTTTTGGCCTTGTCGTTTTTCGAAGGAGACACCGCAGCGGGCGGAGCGAGCTTCGCGGCGGACACCGGCTGGACGCAAACTCCCGCCCCGGTGAGCAGCAGGCCGGCCGTGATGCTGCGGAGTATTTTCACGGCGCGTTTCCGATGCAGAAGAGGTGACGGTCGCCCCGCAGAAAAATCTGCCCCCGGCTGAGGGCCGGCGACGCGAAGGTTTTTTCGCCGAGCTTATTCTGGGC
>CANMZY010000011.1:0-20370 GCA_947502425.1 Verrucomicrobiales bacterium | reverse complement strand
TGTCGCCGAGCAGGACGTGGAAGCCGGGCGAAAAATCCACGTCCAGCCGCGCGTAATTGCGGAAGTCGCGGAGTCGGAGATGAGCCAGATGCACGGTCAGCGGAAATGTTCTTCGTCGAGGCCCGAACCTTTGACGATGCTCTTCAATGTTCCGATGGGGATCAGTTTTGAACCGAGAAAGGGCACGATCACCTGCCGGTCATCGGTGTGCCGCCATTTTTGGTGGCTGCCCTTTTGGCTGGCCGCCGCGAAGCCATGCGCCTTGAGCACGGTGGTCACCTCTTTGTCGTTAAGCCCTGGAAAACGCTCGCTCACTCGATGGCCAGTTCCACCAACTGGCTGTTCGACGAAAGTTTGAGTTCCACCGACTCGAACCACAGGGCCAGCGCCTCACGGGCGTTGGTGATGACTTCGGTTTCCCTGTCTCCCGCCGTGGCACAGCCCGACAACTCCGGGAACGAAGCCGTCCAGCGACGGTACTCCGGATCGTATTCCACCAAGAGTCTCATTTTCATGGGGCCAGCCTAATTCTTTAACACCGATATTCCAAACAAACTTTCATCGCTTGATGCCTGCGGTCAAAAAACTACCATCCGCCCCGATTCCAAAAGGATTTCGCCGCAGCGCCGGCGCTCAACCTTTCTCCTTGAAAACCACGTCAATCGCCAGTCCGGCGGCCAGCAGCAGGAGGCTCGCGGCGCTGCTGCCTTCGGCGCGGTCGCTCAGGGAGATCATGTAGTTGTCCGCCGAGGTGAACAGTTCCTTGCCGAAGCCGGCCCATTTTTTTGTGACCGTGCCCAGTTCGGCTCCGCCGGTGGAGAGGAACTTGAAGTTCCATCCCTTCCAGTCGCCTTTGACTTCGGCCACCTTCTGGTCGGCGTTGTCGAAAACCCAGAAGCCGCCGCCGAAACTGAAGAGTTTGCTTTTGAAATATCCGAGCGGCACGCCGCCGGCGCCGGTCACGCGGACTTTCGAGCGAAAGAACGCCATCGGACGGTGAATCGTGAAGACGGGAACCGTGCCGCCATTCTCGTATACGTTCAGCGTGGTCGGCAGCATCTGTTTGTTCACCAGCATCCGCAGGTATTGCGTCCAGCCCGGCTCTTCCTTGGCGGTGCCGATGACTTGCTGGGTTTCGGGATTGAGGATGTCGTAGGTATCGACGAGCTTCATGAAGCCCAACCGTTCTTTGATGAAATAATTTTTATGGTTTAGCATGATGATTGTCCTTGTTGGTTTCGCAGCTTTGTTAAACAGAACGGGGACATTGTCGAGTCCTGATTGCGTGCATTCTGGCAAATCCCCGGAGCGCGGGACCGTGTCCCGCAGCAGTAGCGAGTGGTGTCGGGCTTGGGACCGGCTGGCGACTCTGAGCCGAATCCATGCAGTAGGAAATAACGCAACAGAGAAGGCGCGGACGCCTGCGGCACCTCTGCCATTCCGGTTCAGGGGTTCAAAACGCGAAACTTTCGTTCGGAGAATTTTCATCTGGGCCTTCTCCCCGGGGAGAAGGAATCCTTCGCCGCGTCTTTGAAATTTCAAGCGGTGGGATGGGCGGATGGCCGGGCCTATTCCTTTTCTGAAAACAACGCCTCGGCGAACTGCTTCGCGTCGAAGGGCTGCAGGTCGTCGGGCTGTTCGCCGAGGCCGATGAACTTGATCGGGATGCCGAGTTCGCGCTGGATGGCCACGACCGCGCCGCCCTTGCTCGTGCCGTCGAGCTTGGTGATGACGAGGCCGGTGAGCGGAACAGACTTATGAAATTCCCGCGCCTGATTGATGGCGTTCATGCCGGTGGAGCCGTCGAGCACGAGCAGGACTTCATGCGGCGCGCCGGGAAATTTCTTGTCGAGCACGCGGTGTAGCTTCTCAAGCTCCTTCATCAGATTGTGCTTGGTGTGCAGGCGGCCGGCAGTGTCGATGAGCAGGTAATGGGCGTGGCGCGCGAGCGCGGCGGTGACGGCGTCGTGCGCGATGGCGGCGGGGTCGGCCTTGTCCGCACCGGCGATGACTTCGACGCCGAGGCGTGCGCCCCAGAGCTTGAGTTGCTCGATGGCTCCGGCGCGAAAGGTATCGCAGGCGGCAAGGAGGACGGTTTCGCCGCGGGTCTGGATGAGCCTGGCGAGCTTGGCGCTGGTGGTGGTTTTGCCGGTGCCGTTGACGCCGACGATAGAGATGACAGTGAGGCCGGCGGGATTTTTGCGGAGCGCGGCGTAGTTCGCGGAAAGGCTCGACTGCACTTCGCGGGAGGCGATTTCCAGGAAGTCGAGGCCGGCGCGGCCCTGAGTCTCGAAGGCCACTTTGGCGGCAGCGAGGATTTGCGCGGTCATGCTGACGCCGAGGTCGGCGCCGAGCAGCGCGGCCTCAAGCTCCTCCAGCGAGGAGGCGGTGAGTCTAGGCGAGCGCGTGATGATGCGCTTGATTTCGTGGGTGAGCTGGGCGTGGGTTTTGGCCAGGCCGGCTTTGAATTTTTGGAAGAGGCCCATGAGGAAGGTTGAAGGACTAAGATCGAGGAGCCGGGTTCACGCGTTTGCCGACGCCGGCCGTCGCGCGGCGGGCGAGGAGGTCTTTCATCTGCTGGACGTGGCTGTAAGGAAGTTTGACGGTGCCGATGAGCGGCTTGCCTTTGTTCATGCCGTGACAGTCGGAGCCGCCGGTGACGAGCAGGTGGTGCTGGTCGGCGATCATCAGGTAATGCTCGTTGGTCGCGGTCGAATGGCGGGAATGGAAACACTCGATGCCGTCCATGCCGGCCGCGACGAGCGCGGGGATGATGTGATCGCTCTTGTTCAGCGCGGGATGCGCGAGCACGGCCAGACCACCCGCCTCGTGAATGAGCGCGATGGCGTCGGGCGCGGAGATTTTGAACTTCGGCACCCAGGCGGGCTTGCCCTTCTTGAGAAACCGGTCGAAGGCCTCGTCGAGCGTGGCGCACTGTTTCGCCTGCACGAGAGCGCGGGCGACATGCGGGCGTCCGGGCGCGGCGCAGTTCGCGAGCGCGAAGACGGCCTCGGCGGCCAGCGGAATGTCGAGGGCGTTGAGGCGGGCAACCATTTCGCGGATCCGCTGCTGGCGGACGATCTGAAACTTTGCCAACTCCGACAGCAGGCGTGGATGCGTGGTGTCGAGAAAGTAACCGAGGAGGTGCAGTTCAATGTTTTCGTGTTCGGCGGTGAACTCGCTGGCAGGAATGAACTCGATACCCGCCGTGGCGCAGGCCACCGCCATGCGGGCGCAGCCTTCCATCGTGTCGTGATCGGTCAGGGCGAGCGCAGCGAAGCCGAGACGCCGGCCGTGGCCGGTCAGTTCCTCCGGCGTGTAGGTGCCGTCCGAGAAATTCGTGTGCAGATGGAGGTCGGCGAACATTATGAAAATGCGGGGTGCGGAACGTGGAGTGCGGAATGAGTGCGGGCCGTCTTCATTTCACGATCCTCGCCGGGCGCAGGAGATCGCCTTTAATCTTGTCGAGGATGCCGTTGACGAACTTGCCGCTGTCCTCGGTGGAGAATTTTTTCGCGATGTCCACCGCCTCGTTGATGCTGACGACGGGGGGAATGTCGTCGCGATGGAGCATTTCGTAGATGGCCAGGCGCATGATGTTCCGGTCCACGGCGGCGATGCGATGGAGGTCCCAGTTCTTCGCGTGCTTCTTGATCAGTTCGTCGGCCTCGTCCCGGTGCTCCAGCGTGCCGCGAATCAGCGGATCGGCGAAGAGGCGCGTGGCTGTTTCCTCGGCGGTCGCGGGCGGGAGTTCGACTTTTTCGCCCCACTGGGCGTCGCCCTTTTCCTCGGCGAGCGCGACGGCGCGCTGGGAATTCCAGAAGTGCGCGAGCGCCAGCTCGAGATTCTCCGGCGGATTCAGGTCGTGCTGAAATAAAAATTGGATGGCGCGTTCCCGCGCCTCACGTCGTTTGCCCATTCCAGCACCATGACGGAGAAAGGCGTGGCGGGAAATGTTAATTTTCGCGGACACGGCGAGACTTCGCGCGGCCTGCCGATTTGGAAATCGGCGATACAGCAGGTTGGAAAACCTGCGCCATGGGGGACGGTGCCGGACACGCCCAGGCTGTTCGCTACGCCGCGGATGGCTTGCGCGGGCCCGCCGGGCGCGTATGCTGGCCGCCAGTTAAAATCATCACCACGAAAACCATTATCCTCTTCATCGCGCTGCTCGTTCTGGCCTCCGGTCTGGCGGCGGCTTCCGTCACAATCGCCACGAAGGCTCAGTTCAAGGGCCAGAAGGGGCTCTCGTGGCCCGACGGCAAAGTGCTCATGGCACCGGACGAAATTGTTTTCCCACCGTGCATCGTCGTGCGCACGAACGGCACCTACACCGTCCAGAGCGGCAAGGAGCGCCAGTTGCAGGAAGGCGAGCAGCTCGGGGCGGACGGCATGCTGACCCGGCCCGATGGCAGCATCTCGCTGGTGATCGATCACGTCACGTTGAGCCGCGGGCGCGTGGTGGGGTTCAAGGACGGTGCCGCCGCAGATGTGCGCGAGCCTTTGAAACTCGGCGACGGAGCCATCGTGTCGCCCGACGGCAAGATCACTCTGCCGGGCAGTTAACCGCACCGGTTGCTGGATGGAGAGTTGTTCCCCCTCGCCGGCGGCAAACAGCCGGCCCGCGACAGCGTCACCCTGCAAGGCGGCAACGTGATCGTGCAGAAAGACGGCGCGCGGCTGGAGGTCGAATCCCGCCCGCAGCATCACCATGAACGACGGTACGAAGGTCTTGGGCGACGGCACCCTCATCAAGCCCAACGGCGACCGGATCAAGCTGGGCGAAGGTCAAGTGGTCATCCTCGAAGGCGTGGTGACGAAGCCGCGCTGATGGCCACTGCGGACCGCCGGATGCAACCGCAGATGAACCAGGATGAACGTAGATGTTTTTCGCCTTTTCGGCCTGCAAAAACTTTCGCCCTGCACTCTTGCCATCACTCCCCTTTTTCTGCTTAATCCCGCGCCAATAACATGAGCGCAGCCAAACAAAAAAAGACGACCGACCAGCCTGACCTTCCCGCCGCCGACCCGGCCGCGCCCGCGGCCAACGGCAACGGCGCCCACGTCCTCGCCGAGGAGGTGCCGGCCATTCCGCAGCATCCTTTCTCGCCGGGTAAGATCGAACTGCCCCTGCATCGCCGAGTGGATCGGGGGTTTCTCGACTACGCCTCCTACGTCATTCGTGACCGCGCGATCCCCGCGCTGGCGGACGGCCTCAAGCCCGTGCAACGCCGCATCCTCTGGGCCTTGCACGAAAAGGACGACGGCCGCTTCATCAAGGTCGCCAACGTCGTCGGTCACGCCATGCAATATCATCCGCATGGCGACGCCTCGATCGGCGATGCGCTCGTGGTGCTGACCAACAAGCGTTACCTCATCGAGGGCCAGGGGAATTTCGGAAACGTCTTCACCGGCGATGTCGCCGCCGCGCCCCGCTACATCGAGTGCCGGCTCACCGAACTCGCGCGCACGGAACTCTTCAACGACCAGATCACCGAGTTCGTGCCGAGCTACGACGGCCGCAACCAGGAGCCAGTCACCCTGCCCTGCAAACTGCCCCTGCTCCTCATGCTCGGCACCGAGGGCATCGCCGTCGGCATGTCCTCGCGCATCCTGCCGCATAATTTTCCCGAGCTGCTCGAGGCGCAGGTCGCCATCCTCAAGAAGCAGCCGTTCAAATGCCTGCCCGACTTCTTCACCGGTGGCCTGATGGACGCGCGCGATTATCAGGACGGCAAGGGCAGCATCAAGGTCCGCGCCAAGATCAAGATCAAGGACGACGCCTCCGTCGTCATCAAGGAACTGCCGCCGACCACCACCACCGATTCGCTCATCGGCTCCATCGAGGACGCCGCGCGCAAGGGCAAGATCAAGATCAAGTCGATCAACGATTTTACCTCCGAGTCCGTTGAGATTGAGATTCGCGCGCCGCAGGGCGTGAGCGCGGAGCAGCTCGTTGATGCTCTCTTCGCCTTCACCGACTGCGAAGTCACCATCGCCAGCCGCATCATCCTCATCAAAGAAAACCGCCCGGTGGAAATGACCGTGAGCGACATTCTGCGCGAAAACGCCGCGCAGCTCGTCGCCCTGCTCCGGCGCGAACTCGAACTCCGCCAGAAGCAGCTCGAGGACGAACTCCACTTCCGCACCCTCGAACGCATCTTCATCGAGGAACGCATTTACAAAAAGATCGAGCAGTGCAAGACGAATGACGCCGTCCTCGCCGCCGTCCATGAAGGCTTCAAGCCGTTCCGCAAGGAACTGCTCCGGGATCTCGCCGCCGAAGACGTGGACCGTCTGCTCCAGGTTCGTATCCGCCGTATTTCACTCTTCGACATCAACCAGCACCGGGCGGAGATGGAGAAGACCAGGGCCGAACTGGAGGAGACCCGCAAGCACCTCAAGAACGTCACCAAATTCAGCATCGCGCATCTCGAAGCCTTGCTGGAAAAATACGGCCCGCTCTATCCGCGCCTCACCACCAAGTCGAGCCGGCACGAGGAGATCGATGTGAAGGAGGCCGCGTTCAAGGCCTTCAAGATCGCCTACGACCGCGAGAGCGGATACGTGGGCTACAAGGTTGCCGGCGAGGAATTCCGCGTGGAATGCACCAAGTTCGACAAGCTCCTGATCGTCTTCAAGGACGGCCACTACAAGATGGTGGAGCTGCCGGAAAAACTTTTTGTCGGCCCCGACCTGTTCTATTGCGGGCTGCCGGATCGCGAGCGCATCTTCACCTGCGCCTACACCGACCGCGACGCCAGCTACCTGAAACGCTTCACCTTTGGCGGCACTATTCTGAACAAGGAATATTTCTGCATCCCGGATAAATCCCGTATCCTGTTCTTCGAGCCGGACACGCCCAAGGAACTGTTCATCCGCTACAAGCCCGCACCTCATCAAAAGATTTCGCAGCAGACCTGCAACCCCGCCGAGGTGGACGTGAAAGGCCCGAAGACCCGGGGCCGTCAAATTTCCATCAAGGACGTCGGCTCGATCACGAGCAAACCGACCCGCGGCTGGGATGCCGAGGCGGCCACGACGAAACTGCAGTTTGGGTGAGCGGTGGCCGGGCGAGTTCTTGACGAACGGAACGCCGGGCCTCGCGCGCGAGGAACAAACAGGCGCAAGCCCGGACTCTAACGCGGCATCTGTTTCGCACCCGGCCCTTTTTCACTGTGCTGTCCGGCAAACGTCCCCCTCTATTTCTTCAGCCGGAAGAAGCGGCGCGAGTCGGCGGGGTCGAAAGCGACGGGACTGGCGGCACCGCCGGGAGCCCACGACGCCGGGTTCGCCACCTCGGTGGTGTGTTCGAGGGTGAAGGTGGGGTCGGTCCAGTAGAGGACGGCGCTGGGGCCGAGGCGCGAGATGTTCACGCGGGTTTGCGACGAGGCCGGGAGACCGGTCAATTCCATTTCCCAGCCGAGGTCGCTGGAATTGAAGGTGGATTGATGGACTTCGACGGCGAGGACGTTGGTGCCGGCGAGGAGGTTCGTCGCGGACATGGTGTTGGTGTAAAACGTCAGCGCCGCCGGGATCCCGCTGACAGTGGTGCTGGCGAAGTTGGTCGCGGTGACGCTGCCCGCCGGCATGTTGCTGCGGAACACTTCATTGCTGTTGAGATAAACGATGCAGCCGTCATCACGCTGGTAACGGAACTGAATGGTGGAGTAGGCACCGGGATTCGTCACGTTGATGGAGCGGCGGAAATAGAAGTTCGTAATCTGCGGCCCGCTGCCGCCGGTGACAAAGCGGTTGATGGTGGTGCCGAGCGGCGACTGATCCGTCCCGAAGCCCAGTCGCGCCGGACCGCTGGCCCACGCCGCGTCGTTGAAGGCGGCAGCGCGCCACGCCGCGCCCTGCTCGGTGCCGTTGTCGAGGTACTTCCACGTCGCGCCCAAGGGCGAGAGCACCCGCGAACCGGCCGGGGTGACGTTCTGGAAGAGCAGCGTGCGGACGCCGGTGAAGTCCGCGTTCACCGGATTCAGGAGCGCGATCTGCAGCACCCCGCTGAAGCCGGACGGGACGGGGATGTAATTCTGAATCTGGCCGGGCACAAAATGCAGGACGCCCGCGAGGTGCGTCCCGTCGGTGCTGTCGATCGCGTAATCGACGGTCACTTCGTTCGTGCAAAACATGCTCAGGCCGACGGGCACGCCGTCAGGGAAGCTGCCGAGGGTGTTCTGTCCGGCGCGCACGGCGAGGGCGACGCCGACCCGGCCCTTCGCGCCGTAGGGCGCGAGGAGCGCGGCGTCGGTGGCGGGATTCCAGACGGAGTTGTTCGGAAAGTTCGTGTCGGCGGTGGTGAGCTTGTTGTTCGAGATGAACATCTGGCCGACGGCCTGGGTCCAGCCGTTGCCCGCGCCAGCGCGCCAGTTGTAGCCGAAGACGTCGTGATGATTCCAGAGGAGGAAACAGTTCGTGACGATGAGCCGGCCGTCGTAGTTGCCGATGTTGTCGTAGTTGTCGCCGTGGCGCGTGCCGACCTGGTTCACGGCGAAGACGCAGCGTTCGACGCGGCCGGTCGGGCCATTGTAGCCGTCCTCAAGGCCCTGGCCGCAGTTGATGTAAACGGTGTCCCACGCGCGCGTGTCTTTGTAGCCGGAAAGGGAGTTGCCCTCATGGAAGGTGGCCTCGATCCAACAGTTCTGGTAGCGCAACGGGCCGTAGCCGCTGCCGCCGCTGTCCACGCCGTCGTCCTTGGTCCAGCCGATAAGGGTGTTGGTGAAGTTGACGCCGCCGGCGGCCGGGGTGCTGACGAAATAAAGCGCGTCGTTGTCGCCATCGACGAAATTCACCGAGTCGTCCGGGAACTCGATGAAGGCGCTGTCGTTCACGCGCCAGGTGGCGCCGGTGTATTCGCCGCCGGTGGTGGCGCGTTGCAGGAGAAAGCGGGTGAGGGTGAAGGTGCCGCCGGCGTAGGCGTGGCCGAACTGGCCGGCGAGATAAATGGCCGCCGAGTCGGTGAGGGTCACGCTGGGAGAGTTGTCCACAAGGAAGAGGCATTGCTCGAGACGATGGCCCGGGCCGCCGGTCTGGGCCGCTCCGCTGGCCACGAAGATCGTGCCGGAGGCGTTGAGGGAGCCGGCGCTGGTCCGCATGAAAAATCCGCCCCACGGCTGGCTGCGCGTGTTCGGCATGAAGACAACGGGCTGCGCAATGGTGCCGTTGACGTTGATCGCGCCGTCGTTGGTGATGTTCATGCCGCCGTTGAGCAGGATGATGCTGCCCACGCCAATCGTCAGCGTGCTGCCTGCGGGCACGGCGAGATGGCCGGTGACGCGGATGCGCGAGTGGTCAGGCCAGACGGTGGCTCCGGCGAGGACGCCGGAAACGCTGGTCCAGGTGGTGGCTGCCTCGATCTGGATGGGTTGGTTGGTCGTCACGCCGCCGATGATCGGCGTGTAGTTGAGCAGGCCGGGAGGCTGGTTCGAGGCGAGGAAACCGGACCCGACGCCGCGCTTGAGCGCGATGGAATTTTGGCCGGCGGCGGCCAGCGAACCGTTCGCACGCACCGCGTGGCTGTCCGCGTCCACGACCCATGCCACGACGGGGATTTCGTAGCCGGCCGGGAAATTCGCCGGCGTGCTGATCCGCAGCCGCGCGCCCACGAACTCCGCCGCCGCCGAAGGGATGACCGGCCACGGCACGTGCGCCGGGAGGCCCCACTCGGTGCCGGCGCGCGCGCTGGCGAGCACAATGAAGCGCAGATACTGGCCGGTGACGGCGCTGTTGGTCACGTTGGCGGCGGCCACGCGCAGTTCGTAGAAGTCCGGCTTGTTCACGATGACGGGCGCGCCGGTGGCGATGGGCTGCCCGTTCA
Source organism: Verrucomicrobiales bacterium (assembly GCA_947502425.1). Classification (GTDB taxonomy): domain Bacteria; phylum Verrucomicrobiota; class Verrucomicrobiia; order Limisphaerales; family SIBH01; genus SIBH01. The sequence continues at coordinate 10,547 of CANMZY010000011.1, read as the reverse complement.
AGGTGGCGCTGTAGGTGTAGCCGGTCTGCGTGCCGACGGTGAGAGTGGCGGTGTCGTTGTAGGTGCCCTTGTCGGCGACGCCGGTGATGTTGATCTGGGCGAGGACGGCCAGCGGAGCCAGCCACGTGACGGCCAGGACACGGCAGAAGAATGATCTGGTCATAGATTTCTGAACGGACTGAACTGGTGTTGGCAAAGCGTAGTAGACTCCCGCGCGCGGGGCGAGAGAATCTCCTGGCCCGGAGCGCATCACAGTTTCTTGCACTTGGTTTGAGGTCGTGGCCGTTCACCCTCACCCCGGCCCTCTCCCGCTGTGAGAGGGGGCCGGACGGGCGACATCTCGACATGCAAAGGCATCCGGTGGCACAGGACGGCGGCGAAGGAACGTGCGCGGAACCGGAGCGATGGATTCCACCGAAACTCATCGGGCATTGGCCTTATCCAGATTGCTCTTGGCCTGAGAAAATCCGTGTCCATCCGTGGTTGCGCCGGCCTTGCTCCCGCTACGGCGCGAGGCGCTCGATTTTCCAGCCGCCGCCGGACTGGCGCGAGTAACGGAAGCGGTCATGGAGCCGGTCGGGGCGACCCTGCCAGAATTGGATTTCATCCGGCGCGAGCATGTAGCCGCCCCAGTACGGCGGCAGCGGGACTTCATCCGGATATTTTTTCTCGAGCATGGCCAGTTCTTTTTCCAGGACGTCGCGCCCGGCGATCACCTCGCCCTGACGCGAGACCCACGCACCCAGCTGGCTGCCGCGCGGGCGGCTGTGAAAGTATTTCTCGGACTCGGCGCGGGAAAGTTTCGACACGTGGCCGGTGATGCACACCTGGCGCTCCGGTTCGCGCCAGTGCAGGGCCAGCGCGGCGCGGGGATTTTCGGCCAGCTCGCGGCCCTTGCGGCTTTCGTAATTGGTGAAGAAGGCGAAGCCGCGTTCATCCACGTTTTTCAGCAGGACGGTGCGCGCGGAGGGGTATCCGTTTTTGTCCGCCGTGGCGAGCGTCATGCAGCTCGGCTCGAGCACGCCCGACTCCTCCGCCTGTCGGAACCATTTTTGGAACTGCGTGAGCGGATCGGGATCGAGCTCGGCGCGGCGCAGGCCGGCCTGGGTGTATTCCTTGCGGATGTCAGCGAGGTTCATCGGCCCTCGCTCACGCCGCCGCGATCATTCCCTGGGCGCGGGCGTAGTTGAACAAGCCGCCGGCATCGACCACGGGCCGCACGTCGCCCAGCGGCTTGAAGGAATAGGTCTGCCCGGTGGCGTGGCTTTTCACGGTCGCCCCGTCGAGATCGACGGTGACCACGTCGCCGGTTTTCAGCACGTCGCAGAGCCGGTCCACGCTTTCGCAGGGATAAAGTTCGCCGGTGGCGACACAGTTGCGGAAGAAGATGCGGGCGAAACTTTCCGCCAGCACGATCCGGCATTTCGCCGAACCCATCGCGATGGGCGCGTGCTCGCGGGAGCTGCCGCAGCCGAAATTTTTCCCGCCGACGACGATCGGAAACTCCGAATCAAGCTGGCCTTCCTTGACGAAGCGGGCCGGATAGAGCGATTCGGGCAGGCCCCAGAGCGCGTAGGCGCCGAGCTTCTCGTATTCCTCGGCGATGGTCGGGACGAGGTTCAAAAATTGCGCAGGGATGATCTGGTCGGTGTCGATGTTGTCGCGCACCACGAAGACAGGTCCCGTAAAAACAGATTGCATGGGGGGTAATTTGCGGGCGGCGGCGGGAGTTTTCAACCGGAATTTGTCGCAACAGCCAATTCTAGGCGCATCTATAAACAGTTCCGATAAACCGCCCGCAGATTTGGGACGGACGGGGCTTCCAAAATTCCGCACTCCGCACTTTATTGCTCCCCTTCGCCTCACTCCGGCTTTTCCTCCCAGGAAAAATCATCGAACAATGTCACGCTGTCGGCCTTGGTCCAGAGGCCGACCGCGCCGCCGCTGGTGATCTTGTCATTGTCCGCCTCGAGCATGACGCGGCCGTTGAGCGTGACCACGAAATGCGGGCCGTCGAAATCGACGCGCAAGGTGTGCCAGAGGTCCGGAGCTACCTTCGCATGGACAGTCTTGAACTGCGTCCGCCGGCCCTTGATCGTGTGATAAATCGTCACGTTGTTTTCGAGGGCATTGGCGCGGGCCACGTAGTAATTGTCGGCGTCCTGCCAGCGCCAGATGAGTCCGGCCGCCTGGTCTTCCTTGCCGGCAAGCGCCTTGAACTTCACCTGCACGAAACCGTTGGTCAGCCGCGTCACGTTCGTGTTCACGCACCACGGATAATCACCTCGGCCGGACTGCTTGAGAACCTTGGGCTTGCTGGGGGAGGCGGCATATTTCTCCACGCCCCACTTCGGCTTGCCGGTGCCGGTCACGCCTTCGATCCAGCCCTCGGGCAGTTCTCCGGGCGACGTACTATCGAAATTGGTCACGTCAGGCGCGGCCACGGCGGCGAGCGGCAGAACGCAGGCGAGAACCAGGGAAAGCACTTTCATCCCGGCAGGCTACCGCCCGCCCAGCGCGGCGGCAAGGGCTGATGAACCCATTCCACGATGGCACCGACACGGACAGACCGGTGGCGCGGATCAGCAAGGTTGCAACTGGACACTGTTCTTGTGCGAAGCCCTGGGAGCGCCGGCATCTTTGCCGGCGCTCCCAGGTCCAGCCTCCCTCCCAAACCACACTCACGTCGGAATCTAAGGACAGTGTTCAACTGCGCCTGATCAGCAGTCGTCACAGAAAAATTTATGTTCAGCCGCGTGCGCCTCCGGCAGGCTCCCCGTGCGTGTCCGAGCATCCTGCCAAACATCCGACCTTCGCCGAGGCGTTTCGCTTCTGGCTCAAGCTCGGCTTCATCAGCTTCGGCGGGCCGGGCGGCCAGATCGCTATCATGCACGAGGAGCTGGTCGAAAAGAAAAAGTGGATCAGCGAGGACCGGTTCCTGCACGCGCTCAATTACTGCATGTTGCTGCCCGGCCCGGAGGCGCAGCAGCTCGCGACCTACCTCGGCTGGCTGCTGCACAAAACCTGGGGCGGCATCGTGGCCGGCGCGCTCTTCGTGCTGCCGTCGGCGGTCATCCTCTGGGCGTTGAGCTGGGTCTATGTGACCTTTGGCGAGGTGCGCTGGGTGGCGGCGGTTTTTTACGGACTCAAGCCGGCGGTGCTCGCCATCGTCGGCGCGGCGGTGCTCCGCATCGGCGGCAAAGCGTTGAAGAACGAGGTGATGTGGACGCTCGCCGGACTGGCTTTCGTGGCGATTTATTTTTTCAAACTGCCCTTCCCGCTCATCATTCTTTCAGCGGCGCTCATCGGATTGGTCGGAGGCAGGTTTTGGCGGAAAAAGTTTCTCGTCATCGGCGGACACGCATCGACCAACGTGCTCGACGATCACGGCGGGGCGCACACCCGCCCGTCGCTGGCGCGGGCGGTCAAGGTCTGCGTCGTCTGCCTGCTGCTCTGGTGGACGCCGGTGCTGCTCATCGGCGGCTGGCTCGGCACGCAGCACGCGCTGTTCCAGGAAGGAATTTTTTTCAGCAAGGCGGCGATGGTGACGTTCGGGGGCGCGTATGCGGTGCTGCCTTATGTTTCGCGGCAGGCGGTGGAGACGCACGCCTGGCTGGGCCCGGGCCAGATGCTCGACGGCCTCGGCCTCGCGGAGACGACGCCCGGCCCGCTCATCATGGTGCTGCAATTCGTCGGCTTCCTCGGCGGCTGGAATCATCCCGGTGATTTACCGCCGCTGCTCGCCGCCACGCTCGGCGCGGGCCTCACGACGTGGACGACCTTCCTGCCGTGCTTCCTTTGGATCTTTCTCGGCGCGCCGCACCTCGAGCAGTTGCGCGGCAACGTGAAGATCACCACCGCGCTCTCGGCGGTCACGGCGGCGGTGGTCGGCGTGATCTTGAACCTGGCGGTCTGGTTTGGGCGGCAGGTTTTTTTTCCCGGCGCGGGCGCGGACTGGTTCGCGGTCGTGCTGGCGGCGGTTGCGTTTCTCGGACTGTGGAAATGGAAGTGGAACGTGGTCTGGGTGGTTTTGGGCGGCGGCCTGCTCGGCGTGCTGTGGAAGTGGGCCGGCGGTTAGCGTGATAAACCGAAAACCGATTTTGAACCGCTAATCTTCCCTAATAAACGCTAATCCGACGAACTTGGAATGAAGATGAAGCTTTTTCCCGAACCCAGGCTGCAACAAGTTTTGCCAGCAGGGTAGATTAGCGGAGATCAGCGGTTTCCGTTTCGGAATTTGAGTTCACCCCTCCACCACGCTTCGCACCTCGCCGGATTTCAGCCGCGTCTGCAATTTCTGCCCCGCGCCCACCTCCTGCGCCGCGCGAATCACCCGGCCCGTCGCCGCATCCGTCGTGATCGAGAAGCCGCGTGCCAGAACATTTTCCGGCGAGAGCAGCCGCAGCCGCGCCTCCGCGCCGGTCAGCCGGAGCTTCTCGTTCTGCAAACCGTGCCGCGCCGCCTCGCGCAACCGCCGGCCGAGATCGCGCCCGCGCACCGCCTCGGAGCGCAACCCCTGCCGGGCGCAGCGGGCCAGCGCGGTTTGCAGATCATCCAGCCGTTGCAGCTGCTCATTCAGTCGGCGGCGCGGATGGGCGCGCACCAGCCGTTGCGTGAGGCTCTGCCATCCGGCCCGCGCGGCGGCGAGCCGTTGCTCCACCATCGTGCGCAGATATTTCTCCGTCTCGGCCACCAGTTGGCGGCTGGCAAACGCAGCCTCCGTGATGATCTCCGCCGCCGCGCTCGGCGTGGCCGCGCGCACGTCGGCGACAAAATCCGCGATGGTGAAATCAATCTCGTGCCCGACCGCCGAGACGACCGGAAGCTGTGATTCAAAAATTGCGCGGGCCACCACCTCCTCGTTGAACGCCCACAAATCCTCCAGGCTCCCGCCGCCGCGCGTCACCAGGATCAGATCAATCTTCCGCCCGTCGTGTTCCGCCGCCGCGCCGTTGAACTCATTCAGCAGCCGGATGGCCGCCGCGATTTCCTCCGCCGCCCCCTGCCCCTGCACGCGGCACGGCGCGAGGATCAGTTCGAGCAGCGGATGACGCCGCTGGACGACGTGCAGCACATCCTGCAACGCCGCGCCCGTCGGCGAGGTGACGACGCCGATGCGCTGCGGGAAGCGGCGCAGGCGGCGCTTGCGTTCAACGGCGAACAGCCCCTCGGCCTTGAGCTTCTGCTTGAGCTTTTCTAACGCGACCTGCAACGCGCCGACGCCCTGCAGCTCCACTTCCTGCACGATCAACTGGTACTGGCCGCGTGCCTCATAGACCGTCACGTCGCCGTGCAGCACCACCTTCTGCCCGTCCTGCAACAGCTCGCGTGTGCCGCGCGCCGCGTCACGAAAACAGACGCACTGCAACTGCGCGGCGCTGTCCTTGAGTGAAAAATAAATGTGGCCGGAACTCTGCGCGCGGAGGTTGGTGATCTCGCCCGTGACCCAGACCGCGCCAACTTCTTTTTCCAGCAGGCGGCGGACGTTGCCGGTCAGCTCCGCGACGGTGAGCACGCGGCGCGTTTCCCCCGGTGAAAACAATTCACCAAAATCCCATTGTGATTTCGCCGGTCTGGCCACGCGCCTAGTTAGCCACGGATGCCGCGTGGCGCAAACAGGAAGTTTGGATTCACCATCTGCGACGTTGACATTCCCCGCCGCCGGGCAGAGAAGGATGACCATGCACCGTAGGTCTTTTCTCAAGATGACCGCTGGCACCGCCGCGCTCGCAGGAGCGGGCGACCTCGGCTTCCTCGCACAACTCCGCCCCGTCTCCGCCGCCGAGGCGAAGCTGGAACCGAAAATGGTCCAGTTCCATCCCGGCATCGAACCGCTCGTGCGCCTGCTGGAAGACACGCCGCGCGACCGCGTGCTGGAAGAGGTCGGCGCGCGGCTGCATGGCGGGCTGGCGTACCGCGAACTGCTCGCGGCGCTGCTGCTGGCGGGCGTGCGGAACATCCAACCGCGACCGGTCGGCTTCAAATTTCACGCGGTGCTGGTCGTTAACTCCGCGCATCTCGCCAGCCAGTCCTCGCCGGATTCCGACCGCTGGCTGCCGATCTTCTGGGCCATCGACCAGTTCAAGAATTCCCAGGCCGCCGACGTGCGCGAGGGTAATTGGACGATGGGGCCGGTCGAGGAATCCGCTATTCCGCCGGGCCAGCGCGCGAAGCAGGCGCTGATCGAGGCGATGGACAACTGGGACGAACCGGCGGCGGACGCGGCCATCGTCGGACTCGCACGCACGGCGGGGGCGCATGAAATTTTTGAAATTCTCTGCCGCTACGGCGTGCGCGACTTTCGCGAGCTGGGGCATAAGGAGATTTATCTCACGAACAGTTTTCGCACGCTCGAAGCCATCGGCTGGCAGCACGCGGAACCGATTTTACGCTCGCTGGTCTTCGCGCAGCTTGACCGCGTGGGCGCCAGGGAAAATCCAGCCAAGGCCGATCTACCCGCCGACCGTCCGTTCCGCCGCAATCTGGAGGCGGCGAAAAAAATCCGCGCGGGCTGGCTCGACGGCAAGCCCAGCGCCGACGCCACCGTCGAGATGTTGCGAGCCATCCGCGACGGTTCCGCCGTGGACACGAGCGAGAAGGTCGTGGAGCTGCTGAACCGTGGCGTGGCTCCGCAATCGCTTTTCGACGCGTTCTTCGACGGCGCGGGCGAGCTGTTGATGCGCCAACCGGGAATCTTCTCGCTGCACGCCACGACGTTCACCAACTCGGTGCATTACGCCTGGCGACACACGCGTGACGAGGAGACACGCAAGCTGCTCCTGCTCCAGAACGCCGCCTTCCTCCCGCTTTATCGCGGCAACAGCAAGGACAAGGGCCTCCATCTGGACACGCTCGAGCCGTTGCCGACGAAGGCTTCCGGCGCAGCGGCCATCGAGGAGATTTTCGCCGACGTCAGCGGGGACAAACTTTCCGCCGCACGAAAAATACTTTCGTGGCTCAAGGCGAATTCCGATCCCAAGCCGCTGGCCGATGCGGCGCGACGGCTGATTTTCCTGAAAGGCCGCGACTCGCACGACTACAAGTTCAGCGCGGCGGTGCTGGAGGATTACAGCGCCATGTCCGCCCCGTGGCGCGACCGCTATCTCGCCGCGAGCGTCTTCAATCTGAAAGGCTCCGGCGATTCCGACAATGACCTGGTCCGGCGCACGCGCGCGGCATTGCAGGGATGAAGTTTCCCAAGACCTGGCCGGTTTAATTTTCTCTCCTTGAACCTCCGCTTCGGAACGCCGACTTCCACCGGAGGTTGTCCCTCTCACAAACCCAAAGGTGGGGCGAGACTCCGTCGAGCCGATTCTACCGCCGCAGGCGGTGCGATCAGAGCGAGCATCTTCCCGATTCCGGGCGGGAAGAACGCTCGCTCCGCTCGAAAGCAGGCTTGACGGTGGCTCGCCCCACCAGAAGTTCATGGCCCCGATTCGTGTCCATTTGTGGTTTCAACAAAAGTGTTCGAACCACGCGCCAGTTCACAGCCACTCACCCCTTCTTCCGCCACTCCGTCTTCGGCGGCTCGGGCAGACCCTGCGCGCGGAGGGCAGTGCGGAAATGCATCTTGGAAACTTTCGCCAGACCGTCCACGCCAAACTTCCCGATAAAGCCCTTCGCGGCCTGGTCCACGGCGGCGGAAGCGCCTTTCGGCAGCTTCATCCCAAATTGTATTTCCAGCGCGGCGAGGCGCGTGACGAATTCGTGCCGCGCCAGGATGGACGCGGCGGCCACGGCCAGATCGGCCTCAGCCTTGTGGCGCTGCACCAGCTCGATTTCACGGCCCAGGCTCATCAACGCCTTGGCCACGGTGTTTTTGTCCGAGGCAAACTGGTCGCTGATCGCGCGCACCGGCGGCGGGTTCATGCGGTGCTTTTGCAGCATGAGATTTTCGATGACGCGCGCGTGGCCCCAGGCGAGCAGCGGATTGACGCTCCGCATTTTCGCGTAGAGCCGGTTGTAAGATTCGTTGCCGATGGGCACCACGCTCGTGACACAGCCGGGCGTCTCGCGGATCAGTTCCGCCAGCGCGGCGATCTTCCGGTCGCTGGAAATGTTCTTGGAATCGCGCACGCCCGCCTCCTTCCACGCCTCGACCACGGCGGCGTTCACATACACGCCCGCGACGCACAGCGGCCCGAAGAAATCGCCCTTGCCCGATTCGTCCACGCCGAGGCGCGGGAGCAGCAGGTCGGGATTCAAGACCGCCTCGTAGCCGATCCGCGCCTCCTGCAAAATCTCCGGCTCCAGGACAAACTCGACGAACTCCTGCGTCCCCTTTCCCTGCACCACCAGCTTGCCGCTGTTGTAAAACACGACGTTAAGCTTGTCCTTCGCGCCGGCAAAACGCGCGTACGGCACTTCACGAAATTCGTAATAACTTTCCTTCAGCCACGCGTGCAGCGCGGCGGCCTGCTCGTCGTTGAGCTTGCAAGTGTGGCTGGTCAATGGTGGCACAGGGGGAGTTTCGAGATTCACGTTTGAAGTTTCGAGTTCAAAGTTTGAGTCGCCGGTCGGGCCCGCCTATGCTCGGCGGCCGATGCCGGAAAATTTTAAATTCCGAAGTTCAAGGTTCAAGGTTCGTCCTTCGCCTTCCGCCGTGGACGCGAAGCGCCACACGAGCGCGCTGCTGAAATGGTTCGCGGCGCACGCGCGCGACCTGCCGTGGCGGCGCACGCGCGATCCCTACGCGATCTGGGTTTCGGAAATCATGCTCCAGCAGACGCAGGTGAAGACGGTGATTCCGTATTGGGAACGCTGGCTGCGCGAACTGCCGGACCTCGCCGCGCTCGCGACCGCCGCGCCGGACAAAATCCACAAGCTCTGGGAAGGACTCGGCTATTACACCCGCGTGCGGAACATGCAGCTGGCCGCACAGGTGATCTTGGAAAATCACGGCGGCCGTTTCCCGGAGCAGTTCGACGACCTCCTCGCACTGCCCGGCATCGGGCGTTACACGGCGGGCGCGATTGCCAGCATCGCCTTCGACCAGCCCGCGCCGATTCTCGACGGCAACGTGATTCGCTTCCTCACGCGCCTGCATGGCATCGCCGCGAATCCGCGGGAGAAGAAAACCAACGCTCGCCTGTGGACGCTCGCCGGGGAACTCGTCCAGACCACCACGGCCTGCTCGCACTTGAACCAGTCGCTCATGGAACTCGGCGCGCTGATCTGCACGCCGCGCCAGCCGCGCTGTCTGCTCTGCCCCGTGCGCGCCGCCTGCGTCGCGCACCGCGAGGGCACGACCGGGACACTGCCGAATCTCGGCCCGCGCGCGACGTCCACCGCGCGGCGTTTCATGGCATTTGTCGTGACGCGACGCGGACGTTTTCTCGTGCGCCAGCGGCCGGTCGGCGCGGTCAACGCGCACCTGTGGGAATTTCCAAACGTCGAGACCGGCTCCGTCGAGCAGCGGCACGCACGGAGTGACGCGCCCTACCAGGCCAGCGACTTCACCTCCACCGAACCGCTCTGTTCCATCAAACATTCCATCACCCGCTACCGCATCCAGCTCGACGCCTTTCGCGCGAAACTAAAAAAAGTCCCGCCCGACAAATCCGTGCGCTGGTGTTCGCTGGCGGAGCTGGAACAGCTCGCCTTCACCAGCGCGCACCGGAAAATTCTCAAACACCTCTGCCGGCTCGGTCCGAATCTCCCCCGCCCATGACCAGGCCACCAGTCACCCGACCGGCGGGGCGCTCCACCAGGCGTTGAAAAACGCGGGCAGCGTCGATCTGCCGCCGGGGACAGCCTGAGCGGAACAGCGCGGCGCATCTGGACCCGGTTCTTGGGCGGAGCCCTGAGAGTGCCGGCATCTCTGCCGGCGCGATCCGCCGAGCCGTGCCTGAACTCGCCGGCAGAGATGCCGGGGCTCCCAGGTCGGCCTCCCTCCCAGAACCACACTCACGTCGTAATTTAAGAACAGTGTCCAGATGCGCCCGGAACCGCGCGGCCCCGCAATTTTGATTCGCCTCGCCGCGCGTTCCGGGCTATTTCCACCGGGCATGGAATTGAAACAGGACTCGCGAATTTACGTGGCTGGCCATCGCGGACTCGTCGGCAGCGCCATCTGGCGAGAACTCCAGCGACAGGGCTTCACTCGATTGCTTGGGCGGACCCGCGCTGAACTCGAACTGCTCGATGCCGGCGCGGTCCAAAAGTTTTACGCCGAGGAAAGGCCGGAGTTCGTCTTCGTGGCGGCGGCCAAGGTCGGCGGCATACTCGCCAACCACAGTCAGCCGGCCAATTTTCTCTACGAGAACCTCCAAATCCAGAACCACCTCATCCACGGCGCGCACTTCGCCGGCGTGAAAAAACTCCTCTTCCTCGGCAGCTCCTGCATCTACCCTAAGCTCGCGCCCCAGCCGCTCAAGGAGGAACACCTGCTCTCCGGCCCACTCGAACCGACCAACGAATGGTACGCCGTCGCCAAGATCGCCGGCATCAAAATGTGCCAGGCCTACCGCCGCCAGCACGGCTGCGATTTCATCAGCGCCATGCCGACAAACATGTACGGGCCGAATGACAATTACGATTTGCAGACC
>CANMZY010000010.1:0-20496 GCA_947502425.1 Verrucomicrobiales bacterium | reverse complement strand
GGCTTCATGGCCTCTCCCGCCGTCACCGATCACGCGCTGATTCTGCGGACCAAGACGCACCTATATCGGATCGAGTGATCGTCCGCCGGTTTTCACCTGGGCCACGTGGCGGGTGTCTTGCCCACGCCGGACGGAGCCGCACCGGCGACAGGACACGCAGGCAGGCGTGGCGGCGGCTGCCACCACCGAGGAGACCAGGCATGAATTCAAGGCACCCCGAGCGGCAGATATAACGGCCACGGGCGGTGCAAAACGCCACGGGTGACGCGTACATCCTTAAATATAAAGCGCCATCTATGGCGTTTTAGGTTGATATATTGACTTAATGCGCCACTTTAGGCGCGTATGAAGATCGCATCCAACATCACCGATGAGGCGCTGCTCAAGCTGATCGGCAAGCGTCTGGCGCGGCTGCGCTTGACGAAGAACCTGACGCAGGGGCAGCTCGCCGAGCAGGCGGGCCTGGGCCTGCGGACGGTGCAGCGGCTGGAACTGGGGGCGGCGGCGACGCAGTTGTCAGGCTTTGTGCGGGTCTGCCGGGTGCTCGGTCTGGTGGAGCGGTTCGACGCGCTCATCCCGGAGGAGGCCGTCAGCCCGATGGCGCAATTGAAGCAGCAAGGCCGGAAGCGCCAGCGGGCCACCGGGAAAAAGGCGGTGGAGGGGACGCCGAAAAAATGGACATGGGGTGAGCCGGCATGATCGCGAAGGTGCAGCTCTGGGGCCGGACCATCGGCGCGGTGTCGCTCGAAGACGGGCGGGACGTGGCGGCGTTTCAATACGACCCCGCGTTTGCCGAGAGCGGGATCGAGCTTTCCCCCGTGACGATGCCGTTGAGCGCCCAGGTGTATGAATTTCCCGCGCTGCCGCGGAACACGTTTCACGGTTTGCCGGGACTGCTCGCGGATTCGCTGCCGGACAAATTCGGCAACGCGTTGATTGATGCGTGGCTGGCCACGCAGGGCCGGACGCCGGAAAATTTCCATGCGGTGGAACGCCTCTGCTACACCGGCACGCGCGGCATGGGGGCGCTGGAGTATGCGCCGGTGCTGGGGCCGAAGGCGCGCAAGGCGTCGAAGATCGAGATCGACGCGCTGGTGCGGCGGGCGGGCGAGGTGCTGACGCACCGAGGTGATCTGCGCGGCCATTTCCACGAGGCGGGGAAGGAGAAGGCGTTGCGCGACATCCTGAGCGTGGGCACATCGGCCGGCGGCGCGCGGGCCAAGGCGGTGATCGCGTGGAATCGCGCCACGAACGAGGTGCGCTCCGGGCAGATCGCGGCGGGTGAGGGTTTCGAATACTGGCTGCTGAAATTCGACGGCGTGGCGGGCAACAAGGACAAGGAGCTGGAAGACCCGAAGGGCTATGGGGCCATCGAGTTTGCCTATCACCTGATGGCAAAGGCGGCGGGCATCACGATGAGCGAGTGCCGGTTGCTGGAGGAAAGCGGGCGGCGGCATTTCATGACGCGCCGCTTCGACCGACTGGCGGGCGGGGAGAAGCTCCACATGCAGTCGCTGTGCGCGCTGGCACATTTCGATTTCAACCAGGCCGGCGCCTACGCCTACGAGCAGGCGCTGCTGGCCATCCGCCAGTTGAAGCTGCCGATGCCGGCGGTGGAGGAGCAATTCCGGCGGATGGTTTTCAACATCGTCGCGAGGAATCAGGATGACCATGTGAAGAACATCGCCTTCCTGATGAACAAGCAGGGTGTGTGGTCACTCGCGCCGGCGTTCGACGTGACCTACAGCTACAATCCGTCCGGCTCCTGGACAGCCACGCACCAGATGACGCTGAACGGAAAACGCGACGGCTTCACGCAGGAGGATTTCGAGGCGTGCGCGAAGTCGGCGCTGATGAAGCGGGGGCGTGCCGCGACCATCATCGAAGAAGTGCGGGCGGCGGTGCGGCGCTGGCCGGAATTTGCCGCCGAAGCGCAGCTCGCAGACGAATGGCCCGACAAAATTCAGAAGACGCACCGACTGACTTTCCTGGAAAAATGAGCCTGAACGAATCCATCGTCGAAGACGCCGCCCTCGAATGGTTCGGGGAGCTGGGCTATGCGGTCGGGCACGGGCCGCAGCTCGCGCCCGGTGAACCGGCGGCGGAGCGGGATTCGTTTGGCGAGGTGGTGCTAGTGCGCGGCGCGGCTCGCGGAAAGTTCTTTGAATCACCGGCGCGGCCGCGCTCGTCAGTGAAGAGTGATTCACCATCAGGTCCGCCTCCTCACGCTGGCCGTCTGCTGCTGGCCCGCGCTCGCGCCGGGGGCGGCTCCGCCTGATTTCGTCCGCGACATCCAGCCGGTCTTCGTCCGTCACTGCCTCGAATGTCATGGCGAGAAGAAACAAAAGAGCGGCCTGCGTCTCGACCGGCGGGACAGCCCGCTGCTGGGCGGCGATTCAGGACAGCCGACCATCGTCCCCGGCCGCAGCGCGGGCGGTTCGTTGCTCCGGCACATCACGAGCCATGATCCCGAAGAGCGCATGCCGCCCAAAGGCGAACGCGTAAGCGCGGCCGAAGTCTCGCTGATTCGCGCGTGGATTGATGCCGGCGCGGTGTGGCCGTCGAATTCGGCCGCCGCCGCGCCGCGACCGCATTGGGCCTTTCAAGCTCCCCGCCCGGCTCCAGTTCCTCCGGTGAAAAACCGTTCTTGGATTCGCAATCCCATCGATGCCTTCGTGCTGGCGCGTCTGGAAAAGGAAAAAATCAAGCCCGCGCCCGAAGCGGACCGGCCCACCCTGCTCCGCCGGCTCAGCCTTGATCTGACCGGACTGCCGCCGACGCCCGCCGAGGCCGAGGCGTTTGTGCACGACCGGCGGCGCGATGCCTATGAACGGCTGGTGGACCACCTGCTGGCTTCGCCGCACTTTGGTGAACGCTGGGCGCGGCACTGGCTGGATCTCGCGCGCTACGCGGACAGTGCGGGCCATCAAATCGACCGCACCCGCCATGGCGCGTGGCTTTATCGCGACTGGGTGATTGACGCCATCAACCGCGACCAGCCCTTCGACCAGTTCACCCTCGAACAGCTCGCCGGCGATCTGCTGCCGGAGGCCACGTTCGAGCAAAAATTGGCGACCGGCTTTCACCGGAACACGCTGATGAATTACGAGGACGGCGTGGACCAGGAGGAATTTCTCAGCAAGGCCAAGGTGGACCGCGTCAGCACCACGGGCACGACGTGGCTCGGCCTGACGATCGGCTGCGCGGAATGTCACACGCACAAATACGACCCGGTTTCGCAGCGCGAATTCTACCAGCTCTACGCATTTTTCAACCAATCCGCCGAGATCGACGCGCCCACGCCGCCGCCGGCGGAACTGGCGGAACACCATCAGGCCAAAAAAAACTGGGACACAGAAATGACCGCCGCGCAAGCAACGCTGGCCGCCTACCTGAAAACCGAACTGCCCCGCCAGCTCGACGCGTGGGAAAAAAGCGCGGGCGCCAGCACCCACCCCACCGTCGCGGAGATTTTGCAAACCTTCCCCGGCCACCGCACCGCCGCGCAGCAGCGCGACCTGTTGAAATTCCACCGCGACCGCGATCCCGGCCTGAAGCACATCAACAATCAGATCCGCGCGCTGGAGAAGCGACGGCCGCGTCATCTCGAAGCTAGGGCGATGCTGCTCGTCGCCCGCACCAACGCGCCGAAAACGTTCGTGCATGTGCGCGGGGATTTTCTACGTCGCGGCGAGGAGGTGCAGCCCGGCGTCATCGCGGCACTGCATCCCTTCCGCCCGCGCGGCGCGGCGGCGGACCGGCTCGATCTGGCGCGCTGGATCGTCGATCCCGCCAATCCATTGACCAGCCGCGTGGCCGTGAACCACGTCTGGCAGCATCTGTTCGGACGCGGACTGGTCGCCACGCCGGAGGATTTCGGCACGCGCGGCGACGCGCCTTCGCATCCCGAACTGCTCGACTGGCTGGCGCTGGCCTTTCAAGCGCCGCGCGGCCCCGCGCCGGCCGACGGATGGAGCCGGAAGGAATTGATCCGCCTGATCGTCACCTCCGCCACCTACCGGCAGTCCTCGCACCTCCGGCCCGAACTGACCGCGCGCGATCCGCAAAACGATCTGCTCGCGCGCCAAAATCGTTTTCGTGTCGAGGCCGAACTGGTGCGCGACCTGCACCTCGCGGCGGGCGGATTGTTGAATCCGTCCGTGGGCGGGCCGAGCATTCGTCCGAGGATGCCGGCGGACTTGATGCAGCTTGGCTACGTCGATCGCGGCATCCAATGGCCGGAGACGACGGGGCCGGAAAAATATCGGCGCGGACTTTACGTGCAGACGCAGCGCACCGTGCCGTATCCGGTGCCGCTGATCTTCGACGCGGCCAACGCCAGCGAATGTTCCCCGCGGCGGGAGCGCTCGACCACGCCGCTGCAGGCGTTGACGCTGTGGAACAACTCCGTCTTTTTCGAGTGCGGCGTGGCGCTGGGCCGGCGCCTGGAATCCGAATTCCCCGGCGGGCCGCGCCAGAAAATCCAGGGCGGCTTCCGGCTTTGCCTGGGCCGCGACCCAGCCCGCGACGAATTGAACCGCCTGGAAAGACTGTTCGCGGACGAACGGCGCGCGACGCACGGCCAGGCCGAGCCCGCCTGGACGGCCGTGGCGCAGGTGATTCTGAACCTCGACGAATTTTTGACCCGCGAATGATGCATGGAACCGCGTGACCTCTTCCACCTGACCCGCCGCGATTTCCTCGTGAGCACCGCGCGCGGCGTCGGCGGACTGGCCTTCGCCAGCCTGCTCAACGCGGACGGACTGCTCGCCGCCAGCGCGCCCGCCGGCCCGCTCGCGCCGCGTCCGCCGCATTTTCCAGCCCAGGCGAAGCAGTGCATTTTTATCTACATGGAGGGCGGCACCAGCCAGCTCGACCTGTTCGATCCCAAGGCGAAGTTGAACGAATTGAACGGGCAGAAATTGCCGGAGTCGCTCACAAAAAACATCCGGTTTGCGTTTCTGCAAAAAGAAACCGCCACGCTGCTCGGCAGTCCGCATCCGTTTCGCCGCTACGGAAAGTGCGGCATGGAAATGTCCGGGATGCTGCCGCACATCGGCGCGTGCGCGGATGACCTTGCGCTTGTCCGCTCCATGCACACCACGGCCTTCAATCATCATCCCGGCGAGATGCTGCTCTACACCGGCTTCGAGCGGCTGGGCCGGCCGAGCGTCGGCGCGTGGCTGGCCTACGGTCTGGGCAGCGCGTCGCAGAATCTGCCGGGCTACGTCGTGCTCACGGCGGGCCGCGCCGCCAGCGGCGGGAGCACGATGTTCTCCAGCGGATTTCTGCCGTCCACGTTTCAAGGCGTGATGTTCCGCAACCAGGGCGAGCCGGTGCAGGATCTCGCCAATCCACCCGGCGTCACGGCGGAAATGCGGCAGCATGGCCTGGAGGCGTTGCGCGACTTGAACGGGATGCGCCAGAAAATGGTCGGCGACCCGGAGATCGCCAGCCGCATCGCCTCCTACGAACTGGCGGCGCGGATGCAGCTCGCCGCGCCGGAACTCACCGACCTGTCCCGGGAGAACCAGGAGACGCTCGCGGCCTACGGCGTGGACCGGGACGGCGCGGGATGGAAAACGCAGCGCGGCGGCGGCGTGGAGACGTTCAAAACCTTCGCGCGAAACTGCCTGCTCGCCCGGCGGATGATCGAACGCGGCGTCCGGTTCGTCAGCATCCATCACGCCTCCTGGGATCATCACAACGATCTGGACAACGATCTGGCGTTCAATTGCCAGGTGGTGGACCAGCCCGTCGGCGCGCTGCTGAAAGATTTGCAACAGCGCGGTCTGCTCGACAGCACGCTGGTCGTGTGGGCTTCCGAGTTCGGGCGCACCCCGCTGGGCGAAAACCGCCCGGGCTTCAAGAGCGTGACCGGACGCGACCATCATCCGTTGGCCTTCTCCACCTGGATGGCCGGCGGCGGCGTCAAGGGCGGGCAGGTGATTGGCGAGACGGATGAACTCGGCTGGAGCGTCACGCAAGACCCGGTGTCCGTGCCTGATTTTCACGCGACGATCCTGCACCAGTTCGGGCTGAACCACGAAAAGCTCACCTACCGTTTTCAAGGCCGCGATTTCCGGCTGACCGACGTGGCGGGGAAAGTCGTGGGAAAAATTTTCGGCTGATGCCACCGGCCCTGGCAGCCAGCCGGGATCACCGGCTCAGATCTTCCCCGGCGCGCGCATGGGCTGGCTGACGTAGCTGTTGGCTTCGTCGTCCTTGATGAAACGCTGCGTCTTCGGATCGAAGTGCAGGACGCGTCCGGTTTGCAGCGCGATCTTGGCGAGGTTGATGAGCGTGCAGGAGCGGTGGCCGTTGACTTCGTTCAAGGCGAATTTTTTGCGCGTCTTCACGGCTTCAACAAAGTTGGTGACTTGCGGCTCGGGGTTGGGGAGTTCCTTCAGTTTCGCATCCAGGTCGGGAATGTCCGACTTGAAGCCTCGCATGATTTTGCCCTTCGGCCCCTGCAGGAAGGCGGCGCCCCAGTCCTTTTCCAATTGAAAACCAACGCCCACACCGGACGGCGGAGCATCGGCGGAGAAGGCCATCGGCAGGAACGAGAGGGAGCAGAGCAGGCCTGATCGTCGAGTCATGAAAAGAGGATGCCATTTGATGCACGGCTGTCCAGCATGCAGACTCCTCGCAACGCCGCTGCAAAACGCAGCCAGATGAGGCTTGGCCCCGGCGTCTGGCGGCGTAAGATCACGCCCCATGAATCTGTCTCCAAAGAAATTGCCGGCCAACCTCGGCGCCGCACAACACGAAGGTCCAATCCGCACGGCGGAACAGGGCGGTGCGCACGCCAGCCATTCCGGCCCGAGGCGCAGGGCGGGCCTCGCGCTCGCCGCCCTGGCTTGCCTGGCCGCGTGCCACCTCCACGCGCACGACTGGCCCGAGTTTCGCGGGCCGACGGGACAGGGACATTCCCCGGCGAAAAACGTGCCGCTGCGGTGGAGCGCGACGGACAACGTGGCGTGGAAGACCGTCATTCCGGGTGCCGGATGGTCATCGCCCGTGCTCGTGAGCGACCGCCTGTATCTCACGTCCGCAAAGACCGCCGAGGGCACGACGAGCCTGGTGTTAAGCGCGATGTGTCTGGATGCGAGGGATGGCAAACTGCTCTGGATCACCAACGTCTTCAATCCGGAAACCGGGGCCGGCATCCATAAGAAGAACAGCTATGCCAGCCCCACGCCGCTGGTGCGTGACGGAATGATCTACGTTCACTTCGGGCACCTGGGCACGGCCTGCCTGGATCTGGCCGGGAACGTGAAGTGGCGTCAGACCTCCCTCAAGTATGCGCCGCAGCACGGCAATGGCGGCTCGCCGGTTCTGGACGACGACCGGCTGATGTTCAGTTGTGACGGAGTGACTGACCCGTTCGTGGTGGCGCTGAACCGGCATACTGGGGCGGTGATGTGGAAGACTCCGCGTCACAACGAATCCCTGGCGCGCAAATTTTCCTTCGGCACGCCGCTGCTCATCACCCAGGCCGGACGCGCGGAACTGATCAGCCCGGGTGCGGGCGGTACTTACGCCTACGAACCGGCTACGGGACGCGAACTGTGGCGGGTGAAAACGGGGGCGAGCTGGTCGGTGGTGCCCCGTCCGGTCTTCGCCCACGGACTGCTATTCGTGAACACCGACTACGACCTCCCGAAATTCCTGGCCATCCGGCCGGGCGGCGAAGGCGACGTAACCTCCACCCAAATTGCCTGGCAGACCGCACGCGGCGCACCCAGCACGCCCTCGGCGCTGGTCGTCGGTTCCGAAGTTTACTTCGTGTCGGATGTCGGAGTTGCGACCTGCGCCGATGCGAAGACCGGTCAGGTGCATTGGAACGAGCGGCTGGGCGGAGGCTTCTCGGCGTCCCCGTTATTCGCCGACGGCCGCATTTATTTTCAGAACGAGGAAGGCGTGGGCCTGGTGCTGAAGCCGGGCAAGATATTCGAGGTGCTCGCCAAAAATGAGCTGGGCGAGCGCACGCTGGCCAGCTGCGCGGTGGACGACGGAACCTTGTTCATCCGCAGCGCGCAGCACCTGTTCCGAATTGGAAAGAAATAACCGCCGGGGTGGTGCGGACGAACCGGCGCTCCCCCCTGCCTTGGAATCACGTCCTCCTCCCGCGAAACGGGAAACCTTCAAAGCAAACGCTCCACAAACCGTCAGCCAGGCGACGGTTGTGGGAGCGTTGAAGTTAGGACCCGCTCGCTGCTCAAATTTTCCACGGCGCGCGCATGGGCTGGCTGACGTAGCTGTTGGCTTCGTCGTCCTTGATGAAACGCTGCGTCTTGGGATCGAAGTGCAGGACGCGTCCCGTTTGCAGGGCGATCTTGCCGAGGTTGACGAGCGTGCAGGAACGGTGGCCATTGACTTCGTTCAGCGCGAATTTTTTGCGCGTCTTCACAGCTTCAACGAAGCTGGTCAGTTGCGGCTCGGGGTCGGGGAGCTCTTTCAGTTTCGCGTCCAGATCGGGGATGTCCGACTTGAAGCCTTTCATGATCTTGCCCTTCGGCCCCTGCAGGAAGGCGGCGTCCTTGTCCTTGTTCTCGCCGTCGAGGATGATCTCGCAACCATCCGCGTATTTGAGGCGGATGCGCCGCCAGGTGCCGACGGCATCGCTGTCCTGCTTGGGCGCGTCGGCCTCGATTTCGACCGGGCTTTCCCCGTCCTTGCCCATGATGTACTGCACCGGGTCGAGGTAATGCTGGCCCATGTCGCCAAGGCCGCCGCCGTCGTAATCCCAGTAGCCGCGGAACGTGCCATGAACACGATGAGGATGGTAGGGCTTCATCGGGGCCGGCCCGAGCCAGGCGTTGTAGTCAAGTCCCGGCGGGACCGGCTGTTCGACGAGACCGGTCCTGCCGACCCAAATGAATTTCCAGTCAAAGCCGGTGCTGGCACTCAGAGTCACTTTCAATGGCCAGCCGAGCAGATTGTTTTGCACGACTTTCTTGATGGGCTTCACCGTAGTGCCCATGCCGTAAAAGCCGTCTTTGAAACGGAACCATGTATTGAGACGGAAAATCCGCTCGTGTTTCGCGATCGCCGCGACGACGGCCTCGCCCTCGGCAATGGTGCGGCTCATGGGCTTCTCGCACCAGATGTCCTTGCCGGCCTTGGCGGCGGCGATGGACATGAGCGCGTGCCAGTGCGGCGGGGTCGGGAGGTGCACGATGTCGATGTCCTTGCGGGCGATGACTTCCTGCCAGTCCTTGTAACCCTTGCAGTCGGGGCCGCCCTTTGTCACCGCGCTCGCGAGATGCTTTTCGTCGACATCACAAACGGCGAGCAGTTTGCAGCCAGTGGTCAGACCGGCGTCCCCCAAACCGCTGACGTGGCCCATGCCCATGCCGCCGGTGCCGATCACGGCGCGGGTCAGGATGCCGCTGGGCGGGGTGAACCCGGCGCCGCCAAGCACGTGCCGGGGCACGATGCTGATGGTGGCAATCGAGGCGATGGAGGTTTTGAGAAAATTTCGGCGGGTGAAAAGATGGCGCTTGTTCATAATATTTTGGTTGCTGACGGAGGATATGGACAGTTGAGGCGGCGGTGCAATTCAGAAAATTTTTCATGTCAGAAAATTTTCAACCGGGATAATTCGCCACGGGAAGAAGCTCCACCCGCCCGGCGCATCCGGACTGGCCTGATCCAGGGCGGCGTCCAGATGCCCCCGACGGACGGGAGTCAGACTTTCCGAATGGGATTTGGTCAGGTAGCGTCGAAAGCGACTCGTCGAACATGCTCTCGAACTTTTCCAAATGTCCGCCTGGTTTGCTGGCCGCCCTGGCCGCAGCGCTCGGCTGCCTGCCGGCGGTGGCCGCCGCTCCGGACGAGGGGCGGTTGGCCTTTTTCGAGCAGCGCATCCGCCCGGTGCTGGTCGAGCAATGTTACGAGTGTCACAGCGCGCAGAGCAAGAAGCTCAAGGGCGGTCTCCGGCTCGACACCCGGGCGGGAGTGCGGCGCGGTGGCGAAACCCGGGCGGCCATTGTTCCAGGCGACGCCAGCCGCAGTCTGTTGATCGAATCCGTCGGCTACGGCAACCGCGACCTGCAGATGCCGCCGAAAAAACGCCTGCCAGATTCCGTCGTGGCCGACCTCAGGAAGTGGGTGAACGACGGGGCGTTCGATCCGCGCGAAGGCGATGAAGGAATAAAAGCTGCCAGCACCACAACCAACGCCGCGACGCATTGGGCGTTTCAACCCATCCGAAACATCATGCCGCCTCCGGGAGCCGGAAGCGCGGCGTCAAACACCCATCCCATCGACCGCTTCATCACCACCAAACTGTCGGAGCGAGGGCTGACGGTGAACCTGTCGGCGAACCGGCGCACGCTGATCCGCCGGGCCGCCTACGACCTAACGGGGCTTCCGCCGACGCCCGGGGAAATCGCCGCGTTCACCGATGACTCCGCGCCCGGCGCATTCGAGCGGATGATCGACCAACTGCTGGCTTCGCCGCGCTACGGTGAACGCTGGGGCCGGTGGTGGCTGGACGTGGCCCGCTATGCCGATTCAAACGGGCAGGATGAAAACAAGGTCATGGCCAACGCCTGGCGCTATCGCGACTGGGTCATCCGCTCCTTCAACATCAACCAGCCCTTCGACGCCTTCATCACCGAGCAGCTGGCCGGCGATCTCCTGCCCACCAACGGCGTCAGCGAGCAGGCGCTCTTCGACCGCTGGACCGCCACCGGCCTGCTGGTGATGGGGCCGAAGATGCTTGCCGAACAGGACAAACCCAAGCTCGTGATGGATCTCGTGGATGAACAGATCGACGTGGTGAGCCGGGCGTTTCTGGGGCTGACCGTCAGTTGCGCGCGGTGTCACGATCACAAGTTTGATCCAGTGCCGACGCGTGACTACTACGCGCTGGCCGGCATTTTTAAGAGCACGAAGACGATGGCCAATCTCGAATTCGTTTCCAAATTCAACGAGCGTCGCGTCACCACCGCAGAGCAGACGGCGGCGGCGGCGGCGCACGGAAAAAATGTCGCGGCGAAAACCAGGGAGGTGGACGAGGCGATCCGCGGCGCAAACGAAGCACTGCTGTCGAGCTGGCGAACCAACCTCGCGGCCTCCCTCACGGCGGCGGTCACGACCAATCTCTCCCCGGGCGCTGGTCCGCTCCAGACCAATCAGGTCACCCGCCTCCGCCGCCTGCTCGCGTCGACTTCCCCGGCCAACAGCATCAGCCGCACGCTGCGCCGCCTGAACGACGAACCGAGTTTCCGGCAGACGTTCCTGGCCCAGAGCGAAAATCTCCCGGTGACGACGAACGGTCTCCGGCTCGCTCCGGGAAAAATCGGCGCGGCGTTCCTGGCCGACGGACGCAATCATCTGGAGGTGCCGTCGTCCGCCAACCTCGAACCGGCGCAACTCACGGTCGAAACCTGGGTGCGGGTTTCGGAATTTCCAAAAGACAAGGACGAGCGCCGCTGGCTGGTGAGCAAGAATCCCAACGAATGGGCCGTGGGGCATTACGCCCTGGTACTCGAACGCGGCCAGGCCGGCGCGTATCTGAACATCGGCGGCGGCAAGGAAAATTTCTTCGCCGTCTCGAGCGGCAAACGCGCGGTGAAGACGAACCAATGGCACCATCTCGCCATGACCTACGACGGCGCGAAGCTGCGGCTGTTCGTCGATGGAAAATCCGCCGGCGAAACGGAGGTCAACCGGCCGCGCGTGCCCGGCAAGGGCGCGCTGGTGCTCGGACGCAGGCCGGACGGCTACTCGAACTTCACCGGACTGCTGGACGAGGCGCGCGTTTATCGGCGCGCCCTCCCGCCGGCCGAGTTGATGTCGCACTTCACCGCCGCCGGGCCGGTCGCAGATGGCGAGGTGGTGGCACGCTGGGAGTTCAACAACCTTTCCGACGCCGACCGGGCCGCGCTCGAATGGAGCGAGACCCGCGACGCGCTCTTCGGCCCGGGCGGCGTGTTCGCGCTGCCGAAGGAGCCGCGACCGCTTTATCCTGCCGCCACCCGCGACGCCATCGTCGCGCTGGAAAAGGCGCGTGACGCGCTGAAGGCCCAGGCTCCGCCGCCGGTGGCGTTCGCCCTCGCGGTGGAGGAAGACAAGCCGGTCAATCTGCCGGTGCATGTGCGCGGCAGCCATTTGAACCCCGCGAAAGATCCGGTGCCGCGCGGCTTCATTCAGGCCGCTTCAAAAGGCGAACCCACTCCCCCGCCCGCCGGCCGCAGCGGCCGTCTCGAACTTGCCCGCTGGCTCACGAGCACCAACCAACCGCTCACCGCGCGCGTCATCGTGAACCGGATCTGGCAGGCGCATTTCGGCGAAGGACTCGTGCGCACGCCGGACAACTTCGGGCTGCGCGGTGAAGCGCCCTCCCATCCAGAACTGCTCGACTGGCTCGCCCGCGAGTTCATCCGCGCTGGCTGGGACGTGAAACAATTGCATCGGCTCATCCTGACCAGCGCGACGTGGCAACAGGCGGGAACGAGCCGCCAGTCCTCGCCCGGCGGCCCCGGGTCGCAGATTTCGGAGCATGCTTTGGTGATGGCGGACCACTTCGCCCGCGCCGCCAAGGCCGATCCGGAAAACCGGCTGCTCTGGCATTTCCCCCGCCAGCGTCTCGAAGCCGAGATGATCCGCGACGCCTTGCTCGCCGTGTCCGGACGGCTGGACGTCACGACCGGCGGTTCGCTGGTGTCGTGGAAGAACGATGAATACGCGCCCAAGGACGAAGTGTCCGCAGCTTCCGTCCGTCGTTCGGTGTACCTGCCGGTCGTGCGCGATCGCGTCTTCGACGTGTTCACAATTTTTGATTTCGCCAATCCCAGCGTCGGCACGGCGAAGCGCACGCCGACGGTCGTCTCCCATCAGGCGCTGTTCTTCCTCAACAGCCCGTTGGTGAAAGATTCCGCCCGCGCCCTGGCCGCCAGTCTGCTGACGGCGTTTCCGACGGATCAAAATGCCCGGATCAACCACGCCTACGAACGTGCGTTTGGCCGGCTGCCGCTGGACACCGAAAAGCGGCGGGCGGCGCAGTTTGTGGCCGCCCTGCCGCGCGGGCTGGAAGCGGACACGGAAGTGGCCGCCTGGGCCGCGTGGTGCCAGATGCTGTTCGCCGCGAATGAATTTGTGTATCGTGAATGACGTGATGCCACATGACCTGCCAGCGCCGGTGTCCCGCCGCCAGATGCTGCGCCAGTGCGGCGCGGGCTTCGGCCAACTCGCGCTGCTCGGGCTGATGTCGTCGCTCGGAAAAGCGACCGCTGCGTCGAAGGTGAACCCGCTCGCGGCGCGTCCGGCGATGTTCCCGGCCCGCGCGAAACGGGTCATCTTCCTTTTCATGCACGGCGGCCCGTCGCACGTGGACACGTTCGATTACAAGCCGGCGCTGATCCGGGACAGCGGCAAGCCCCTGCCCTTCGAAAAGCCGCGCATCCAGTTCGCCAAGACTTCCAACCTGCGCAAGTCGCCGTGGGAATTCCGGCCCTACGGCCAGAGCGGCGCGATGATCAGCGATTTGTTTCCGCTCGTCGGCGCGTGTGCGGACGACCTGTGTTTCCTCAAGTCGATCCATGGCACCAACGAAGCCCACGGCGGCGCGCTGCTCAAACTCCATACCGGCTCCGACACGTTCGTGCGCCCGAGCATGGGCTCGTGGATTTCCTACGGCCTGGGCACGGAGAACCAGAACCTGCCCGGCTTCATCACGATCAATCCCACGCTTGGCCACGGCGGTGTGGGCAACTGGGCCAGCGCCTTTCTCCCCGCCGTGCATCAGGGCACGCCCATCGGCGGCGGCATTCCGGTGGAGAAGGCGACCATCAATTATCTGCACGATCCAAACAGCGATGCCGCGCGGCAACGCGCCCAGCTCGATCTGCTCGGAGAAATGAACCGGCAGCATCTCGCGCAGGCCGGCTCCGATCCGGCTCTGGAAGCGCGCATTGAATCGTACGAGCTGGCGTTCCGGATGCAGACCGAGGCGCCGGAGACGATGGATGTGGCCCGCGAATCGGAGGCGACGAAAAAACTTTACGGTCTCGATGATCCGAAGACCGCGTCCTTCGCCCGGCAATGTCTGCTGGCCCGGCGGTTCAGCGAGCGCGGCGTGCGTTTCGTGCAGGTGACGCATCCGTACTGGGATTCCCACGAAGGCCTGACCAAGGAGCACGGAAAACTCGCCAGCGAAGTGGACCGGCCGATCGCCGGACTGCTCCGCGATTTGAAAGCGCGCGGCCTGCTGAAAGACACGCTCGTCATCTGGGGTGGAGAATTCGGCCGCACCCCGACGCGGCAAGGCACGGACGGACGCGATCATCATCCGCACGCGTTCACCATGTGGCTGGCCGGCGGCGGGGTGAAGGCGGGCTTCAGCTACGGCGTGACCGACGACTACGGTTTCTACTGCGTCGATCAAAAGGTTCACGTCCACGATTTGCACGCGACGATCCTCGCGTTGCTCGGCATGGACCACGAGCAGCTCACTTACCGCCACGCGGGGCGTGACTTCCGGCTGACGGATGTCAGCGGCCGGGTGGTGAAAGAAATTTTCGCCTGATGATTCCCGGCGGCTTCGCAACTTGCCACCCTCGCCGCGTCCCCCTAGTTTCGCCGCCATGATCTCACGTCTCCTGCTGCTCCTGGTTTTCATCAGCCTTGCTGCCACGCTGCCCGCCGCCGACACGGGCGTGCGCCGCTACCTTTACTGCGCCACGCCCGACGGCGCGCAGCCAGAGAGCGCCTCCGGCAAGGGGCTCCTTGTGTTCGACATCGACGCCGGTTTCAAATTCGTCCGCCGCATCACCAACAGCAACCTCACCTTCGGCGTGCGCGGCCTCACCGGCTGCCTCGCCACCCACAGCCTTTATTACTCGACCACCGATCGACGGCTCGGACGGTTCGACCTGGAAACGGACAAGGTCGCGTGGGAGCACAAATACTCCGGCGGCTGCGACCGCTCCAGCGTCACGCTGGACGGCAAGCGCATCTACGCCCCCACCGGCTGGTGGGAGAAGAGCGGACAGAGCGGCTTCATCGTGATCGACGGCGACACCGGCGCGGAACTCAAGCGCATCAACGTCGGCGAGAACGCGCACAACAGCCTCGCCAGCCTCGACGGCACGCGCCTGTTCCTCGGCACCACCACCAAGCTGACCGTGTTCGATGCGAAGGACGGCAGCGTGTTGAAATCCATTCCCGACGTGGGCGAGAGCGGCGTCTTCCCCTTCACGGTGAACAGCAAACTCTCCCTCGCCTTTGTCTGTCTGGGCCGGCACGTCGGCTTCGACGTCGTGGACCTCGCGCAGGGCAAGGCGATCCACCGCGTCCTGGCCGGCGACGCGCCAATCAAGCACCGCACCCACGGCGCGGCGCTGACGCCGGACGAATCCGAGTTGTGGATCAGCGATCAGGACGGGAAGAAACTCTTCATCTTCGACGCCACGAAAATGCCGCCCGCGCCCAAAGGCCACGTGGACCTGAGCGTCGGCGGGCACGGCTGGGTGAACTTCAGTCTCGATGGAAAATACGCGTGGTGTCACACGCCCGACGTGTTCGACGCGCGCACCAAGAAGCCCTTCGCCACGCTGAAGGATGAAAATGGAAAACCATTCGGGAGCAGCAAGCTCATCGAGGTGCATGTCAAAGACGGCAAGGTCGTCCGCATGAGCAGCGAGTTCGGCCTGGGTCGCGCGGGGCTTTGACAGAAATGATGCGGTCGAAAAATCCCCTCACCTAATCCTCTCCCCGTCGGACGGGGCGAGGGAGAAGAACTCACCGGCGCTTCGTCGTTCACTGGATCGTTTACCGCATCACGATGTCAGGACGTTCACCCTCTCCCCATCGGATGGGGAGAGGGACGGGGTGAGGGGCGCATTCAAAGTGCATCGTTACGGTTTGAAACCTCCCGTCACTATTTGGCCGGCGGCGGTGCAGCCGGCTTGTGAACTTCATCCATGAGCGCGTTGAGTTCCGCCTTGGTTGGAGTGGTGGAAGGCACGCCCTCGGCCGCCACTTCCAGCTTGGACACCCAGGCCACGCCGTTGAGGAGGGTGGTGCGGAAGCTGTCGTTGGTGAGGTTGTAATAATCATGGAAGCCGGTGAAGCCGAAGCCGCGTCCGCCGCCGGGCCGGTCGTAGGCCCAGGCCAGATGTTGCGGCTCGCCGGCCGTGACCGCTTTGAACACATCGGCATTGCCGCCGCGATCCGAGGGTTTGTCTTTGAAATGGACCGTATTCAACGGCGCGACTGCCGAGAGGATCGGCGTCACGCCCTTCATCTGATCCTGAAAGCGCATGTGGTAATACCACTCGTCCTTGATCTGAAACGGCTTCACCCCGCGCGCGGTGGGATGCCCGGAGGCCACCTTGATTTCAGGCGACCACCAGGGATTAACCGACCAGAAGGTCTCAAAGTAGCCGCCCATCCAGTCGAGGTAGTTCGCCCCCTGCGCGCCTTTGTTCACCTCGACGCCGAAATGAATGGCCATGAAGCCGGCACCGCGCTCGACGGCGGCCTTGATCTTCGGATCGGACGCGGCGCGGGCGGCGTGGTTCAAGAGCACGACGATGGCGTTGGCGTTGGTGAGGTCCTTCGGCCACTTGTCATCGGGATAAACCACGGCGTAGGCGGCGGGATAGACAGCGTTGATGCGGCGCGCGCAGTACACGCTGCCGGCGAGAAACTCGTGGTTGCCCCGCGAGCCGTGCGTGCCCTTGGCGGCGATGAAAACAATCCGGCGCGTGTCCGCCGGGGCGGCGCGCTGCGCCTCGTAGTCGAACACGTCCTTCTCGGCGGCGGGCAGCGCGCTCCCGCCGGCCAGGGCGGAGGCGAGGACGAGGACGGCGCGGGTGAGTCGTGAGGTGAAGCTGGATTTTTTCATGGAGGAGATGGTGGGTTATTTTTTGTCGTTGAGCAAATAGAGCTTGCCGTCGCCGGGCTGCAACTGGACTTGCATCGAGCCGCCGATCAGCGCGGCCGGCTCCAGCACCTCGCCGGTCTCTTGGGAAATTTCCGAGACGGACTCCGTCTTCGCATCGAACGTCAGCTTCGAGGTGACGACGAACTTCACGGTGCGGTTGACCGGGAAGATGTATCTCTGGCCGGCGGCGTCCTGAAAGCAGCCTACGACCACGCGCCCGCCCTCGATCTTTTTCACCGGCGCTTCGTCGGCCAGTTCCATGCCGCCCGGCGGCATCGGTTCGCCGGCGCAGTAGGCCCCGGTGCAAACGAGCTTCATCAGCGTTGGTCCCAGCTTGGCGATCCGGCTGTTGATTTTCTTAACGTATTCGTACTTTTTATCGGGCTTGCCGTCCTTGGTCATGATGGCTGCATCACCGGTCGCGATTTCCTTCGCATGCCAGTAGGTGAAGTATTGAATCCCCCGTGAACCAAAGGCCAGCGAGGTGTAAACCTGCCAGCGCAGATCCGCCTCGGTGCATTCGCGCAGGGTCCGGTCACCGACCGGGTATTTGATGGAAACGATGCTCTGATTGTAGGGAATCCCCGCCTCGGTGCATCGCTGGCGGATGATCTCAAGGTTCGTCCAGTAGGTGCCCTCGTCCAGCGTCCCGACGGCTCCCGGCGGGGGCCATCCGCGAATCTGCTGGTGATGCTCCCAACTGACGAGAGCCGGTTTGACGGTCTCAATGAACTTGCCCACATGTTCGTCGTAGGCGGTCCGCGGGTTGAAAGTGTGGAGCGCCGAGAGGTTGATGTAAGGAAGGTGCCTGGGATCTTTCTTCAAGAGATGCTGGTTCACGACCCCGAGCCGGGCAAATGCATCTTTGGTTGGCTCGTCGTTGACGATGTAGCCCAGCAGCGCCGGATGTGACGAGTATCTTGCAATCATGCCGTCCAGAGCTTTTTCGATCTGCGGAATCTCGCCGGGCGCGGGCGCTTTCCAGTTCTGGCCCCTGGGAATGCTGTCGTCCCAGACCAGGGCCTTCAGTCCCACCTGCTGGCAGAGGTCCAGATACTTGCGGTTGTGTTCCTCGTTCTCCTTGTTAAACGGAGCCCAGAGAGCGTCGAGCGCGGGGCCAGCCACGTTGAACCCGCAATCGGCAATCTCCTGATAACGCTCCAGCGTCGTCTCCGCCTTGGGCGGCCCACACCAGTAACCGATGATGAACGGCAGATCGGTGACCGGCGGTTTGACCGGTTTGGCCGCGGCGGTCGCGTCTTCCATCGCTTTCATCTCGGCAAGTTTGAAGCCCGCCGGCACGCCGAACAGTTCCATCTGCGCCAGCGCGCAGCCGGGCGGACGGTTAAAATCCGCGAAGGACATGCTGTTCGGATTGAAACAGGAATAGATGGCGATGCGAAACCAGCTGTAGGCCTTGGTCGGCGTCTCGAAGTCCGGCTTGGGAAATTTTTTCCCCTTCACGCGCAACGCCAGTTTCTTCGCGCTCGCCGCGTCCACCCGGCCCTCGAGGCTGACCGAGTTGAACGACGTGAACAACGTGGTCTCGTTGCGGGGATCGACTTTGAACGGACTCTTCGCCCGCGACACCGGGTCGCACACGTAAATGTTCGTCCAGTCATCGTCGTTGCCGGTGTTCGATCCCTGGATGGCCCACGACTTCGGATCGCGGTCCGGCAGCACGGGCTGGGACATATCCGTCGTGATGGTGAAATGCGTCAAGATCACCGGCTCCTTGAGCTGCACCGCCACGGTGTATGGCGCGGTCCGGGTCGGCCCGCCCTTGCCGCCGTCCTTGAAGCCGAGGTACCACTTTTCCTTCTCCGGATTGTTCAGAAAAATTTTGCACGCGGGCGTGCCCTGCCAGCTCTGGTAGGCGTGGGTTTGATGGGGCGCGCTGCCCGGCGGCGAGACCGGGGCCAGCTTCATGCCGATCCACGCCCCGCCCACGGGCCGCATGTCGGCCTCGGGCTGGGACGCGCCGTAGTTCACGCCGGGCTTGTCCTTGACGCTGTCCGTCGGATCGGTGAGATCGCCGCCGAGCAGGCTGCTGTTGCCGGTACCGAGTTTCACCGCCGCGGTCGCGGGGTGCGCCCCGGACAACATTCCAAAAACGACCAGCGCCTCCGCTGCGAACACCCTGCTCTGTTTCAATAATTGCTTCATAAATGGAATTCCAAACCAACCAACGACCACGCGGTGGCGCGCGCCGGACGTTTTAGCCGCGACCCAGACCTAGCGGCCAGTGCAATCTGCCGGCCCGGAGAATCGGGCGGGTTGGACTGCCGTCGGGAAAGAAACCTTCATGGAACTTTACCACCGCCGCGAGTGCGGAATCCGGCGGCGGCATGGAGGGTGCGGCACCTTGGAAAAAGCGGCGGAAACCGGCGCTCCGGCGTCACTCCGCCGCGCGCCAGTCGATCACTTTCAACTGCACGCTGGTCTTGCCGTTGAATTCGTTGAGCTGCGGCGCGAAGGCGGCATCGAATTTCCCCACGGGCAGCGGGCCGTTGCCGACGTTCCAGAGCACGGCCTCGATGGTCTTTGCGCCGTCGGTGAGCCAGAGCTTGGCGTGTTTTTTCTCCGCGCCCATCCGCAGAAGCGGGCGCGCGTGGCTGAGGTTGCGCGCGAACAAGGTCACCGCCGGATTGCCCATGCCGGTCTGCTGCAGTTTTTCCAGCTCGCGCAACGCCTCGACCCCCAGATCCGCGAAGGCCACCTCCGCGTCGAGCCGCAGCGACGGCTGGAACTGCTCCGGCCGGAGCGTGCGACGCGCGAGATCGTTCAGGCGCGCGCGAAATTTGTCCACGTTGTCCGGATGGATGGTCACGCCCGCCGCCATCGCGTGGCCGCCGTGGCGCACGAGCAGATCGTCGCATTCGCGCAGCGCGGCGGCGAGGTCGAAGCCCTCGATGCTGCGGCCCGAGCCGCGCCATTCACCGGCGTCGCCGCCGAGGATGATGGTGGGCCGGTAAAATTCCTGGAGCACGCGCGAGGCGACGATGCCGACCACGCCGATGTGCCAAAGCAACTGCCCCTCGACGATCACGCAGTCGGTCGCGGGGTTGAACTTGGCGCGCACCGCGCCGATGGCCTCGGTCGCGATGCCGCGCTCGATCTGCTGGCGTTCCTGGTTGCGCGTGTCGAGGCGTTGCGCGAGCGGTTCGGCCTCGGCGACGTCGCGCGCGAGGAGCAGGTGCAGCGCCTCCTCGGCGTTTTCGAGCCGGCCGGCCGCATTGAGGCGCGGGCCGATTTGAAAGCCCACTTCGTAGCCGCCGATCTTTCCGCTGATGCCCGCGACCTTTTTCAACGCGAGCAGGCCGGGCCGGCGGGTGTCGTTCAACCGCTCCAGTCCAGCGTGGACGAGGATGCGGTTCTCGCCGGTGAGCGGCACGAGGTCGGCGATGGTGCCGAGCGCGACGAGTTCGAGGAACGGGCGCAGATCGAAGTCCGCGAAGGGCGGGAGTTCGCGCCCGCGTTTGACGAGCGCGTGGGCGAGCTTGAAGGCGAGGCCGGCGGAGCAGAGTTCGGTGAAGGTTTGAGTCCGGCCTTTAGGCTGTCCGGGCAGCGGACTAGCTAAAGCTTGAACTCCGACT
>CANMZY010000009.1:0-21820 GCA_947502425.1 Verrucomicrobiales bacterium | reverse complement strand
AAATTTGGCATCAGCCCCTTCGGCATCTGGCGGCCGAACCAGCCCGCCGGAGTGCGCGGTCTGGACGCCTACGCGGAGCTGTACGCGGATGCGCGGCTGTGGCTCATGAACGGCTGGATGGATTATTGCGCGCCGCAGCTCTACTGGGGGATCGAGCCGAAGGAGCAAAGTTATCCGGCGCTGCTCAAGTGGTGGGCCGGGCAGAATCCCAAGGGCCGCCATCTCTGGCCGGGCAACAACACCTTCAAGGCCGGCGGCGCGTGGCCCAACGCCGAGATCGTCAATCAAGTCCGCCTCACCCGGCAGCAGCCTGGCGCGGGCGGCAACATCCACTGGAGCATGAGTGCGTTGCTGAAGAAAGGCGGCGTCGCCGAGGAACTGGCGCAGGGCCTTTACGCGGAGCCGGCGCTCGTGCCCGCCTCCCCGTGGCTGGACCAGGCACCGCCCGGCAGACCGCTGGTCACGGCGACGAACGGCGGCGGAACGGTGAAGTTAAGCTGGACCCCGACCGGGCAAAAACCCGTCACGCGGTGGATGGTGCAGTTCAAATTGAACGACACCTGGTGGACGGAAATATTTCCCGGGGCGGTGCGCGGCTCCTCCTGCACCAACCGGGGAACCATTCAAGCCGTGGCCGTGACCGCGATTGACCGCTGCGGAAACGCGAGCGCGCCAGCGGTGCTAGAACGCGCGCCGCCCGGCCGGAAGTGAAGCGTCTGTTTTTTCGGATTGTTTCCCCCTTCGGAACGGCGGCTTCAACCGGCAGAAGCGCACGAACCGCCCTACGGTGCTGCCGACTGGAGCCGGCGTTCCGTCTCAGTTCACAGCTTCAAAGCGCGAAACTTTCATTCGGAGAATTCTTACTCCGCTCCGCGCCGGCCGGATTTCCGGCGCGTCCTCTCGCGCCCAAGGAAATGATTTTGGAAGGGCTGTAAGCCGAATTTTGTCTGCGTCCTTGCGGACGGAGAGAATCATTTGTCTCAGCAGCCAGTACCCGAAACCCGTTTCGCTTGCGCGAACACTGGAGCGGGTCGCCCCAAGTGGTTTCCTATTTGGCCTTGCACCCGATGGGGTTTTCCGTGCCGCGTCGCTTGCGCTTCGCGCGGTGCGCTCTTACCGCACCTTTTCACCCTTACCACCCGCCTTGCGACCGGTGGCGGTTTAATTTTCTGTGGCACTGTCCGTCGAAAAGCGTTTCCGCTTTCCGCCCGCGTGTATCCCCGGCCTGACGACCGGGGTTACGCGGCATCGCGCCCTGTGGAGTTCGGACTTTCCTCCCCCACCCCGCCGAAGCGGGACAGAAGCGATTCTCCGCCCTTCCAAAATCGAGGTGAGGTTATTGCGGTTCCCGTCCGCTGACAAGCAAAGCTCCAGGAAAGCTCCAACCTGATCCGCCGCTGCCGGCGGGAGCATTTGCGCCGCGCGGCAGTCAAACGGAACGACCGGCGTCTGCGCCCGTTTGGGCCGCGAAATTTTATCCGGTCAAATCTTGAATAGATTCGTGAACCTCTCTATCAAACAACATTGCGTGTCACCAGTCGGGAGGATGGCGCGTCTGCACTTGTGAAAATGGATAAAATTTATCAGGCCCCTGTGAACTCCGCGCCCCGCCGCGCCTTCACCCTAGTGGAGCTGCTGGTGGTCATTGCCATTATCGGGATTCTCACCGGCATGGTCTTGAGCGGTGTCGCCGCCGCCAAGGAATCCGGCAAACGGGCCCAGTGCATGAACAATCTCCGCCAACTCATGCTCTCGGCGAAAATGTATGCCGACGACAATGAAGGCCGCTTCCCGCCCCGCACCAGCCCGCGCTGGCCGGCCAAGCTGCGCGACAGCTATCTCACCTTGAAGATTCTCATCTGTCCGGACGACCCGACGCCGCAGAGCAGCCTGACCGCGACCAACGTGGCGGATGCCGCCCCGCGCAGCTATCTCATCAACGGCTGGAACGATCACTGGCAGTCCCTTCTCAACGGCACGAACCAAAATGCCTTCCTCGCCTGGCAATACCCCGGCGAAATGCCGGAGGAAGCGATCCCCTATCCCACCGAAACCATTCTCTTCGGCGAAAAGGCCTCCGAATGGCGCAGCTTTCACATGGACTTTTTGCAAGTCTCGGTCTTCTCCGGCATTGAAGGCGATGATCTCAATGCCACCGAAGACGCCCGCCACTCGAACAACAGCCACGGAACCAGCGGCGGCTCCCTCGTCGCCTTTGCCGCCGGCAACGTCA
Source organism: Verrucomicrobiales bacterium (assembly GCA_947502425.1). Taxonomy (GTDB): domain Bacteria; phylum Verrucomicrobiota; class Verrucomicrobiia; order Limisphaerales; family SIBH01; genus SIBH01. Next base: position 19,587 of record CANMZY010000009.1, on the reverse strand, counting down.
GTTTCCTCCGATACGGGAAGGCGCGCTCGCCGATCAATCTCTGGGCCGTCACCGACGAATGGCGGACCAACAGCGCCACCTTTGTCAGCCCCTGATTGACCGGGCGCGCGCACGCACTTTTGAACCTGCTCCAATTGCAACGCTGGTGCCCGATGCTGTTCACCCTCGCGGCGCTTTCCCTCGCGGCGAAGGAACCCGCCCCGGAAAACACTGGTCCCGTGCCGCAGTTCAATCCCGCCGGCGGCGTTTTCACGGAAAAAGTCGCCGTCACCCTCACCTCGCCCGTGGCCGGCGCCTTCATCCGCTACACTTGGAACGGCACCGAGCCGACCTTCCGCTCGCCCGCCCTGACCAACACTTTGACCATCCTCGCCAACACGCACCTGCGCGCCCGCCTCTTCGTGCCCGGCCAGCCGCCGGGGCCGGTCGTCGGCCAGTCGTATGTCGTGACCAGCCGCGATCTCACCACCTTTAGCAGCGATCTGCCGCTGATTTTTTTGAACACCTTCGGCACCGCTGTGACCCGCGATCAGAAGTCCTTCGCCTCCGTGCATGTCACCGCCCCCGGCCCGGATGGCCGCGCGCGCGTCACCGGCCTGGCAGATTTTGACGGCCGCGCGCAAATTCACTATCGCGGCTTTTCCTCCCTGCGTTATCTCAAGCGCTCCTACACCGTCCGCTTGCGCGACGACGCCACAAACAAGGTGGACGCCCCGCTGCTCGGCCTGCCCAAGGACAGCGAATGGGTGCTCTACGCCCCCTATGCCGACAAGACGCTGCTCCGCAATGTCCTCGCCTACGACCTAAGCCGCGCACTGGGCCATTATGCGCCGCGCACCCGCTTCGTGGAGGCGTTCGTCAACGAATCTGGCACCCAGACCTCGCGCGCGAACTACATGGGCGTCTTCGTCCTGGTGGAAAAAATCAAACGCGGTGAAAATCGGGTGAACCTCGCCAAGCTCGCCAAAGACGACCTCGCCGAACCGGCGATCACCGGCGGCTATATTTTCAAAAAAGACCACGAGGAAACGGCCAACGTCGGCCGCCCCTCCGCCACCGGCTGGGGCCAACTCGTGCCTTCCTACTACTTCTCAGGCCCGGGCAGTTTTCCCGCCGACCCGGCCGGCTGGCGCTCCATCCCGATTCAAGGCGGTGGAAGATTCAAGGGCGGCCGCGGTGCCGGCTCGTCGGACGGCATCTCGCTCCAAGATCGCACCGGCTCCATTGCCACCCGGCAGGCCGGACAGTTTTTCGTGGTGGAACCCGACCCGGATAAAATTCCCGCCGAACAATCCGCCTGGCTGCAAAAGCACCTGAACGAGTTTGAAACCGTCCTTTACGGGGAGGATTTCGCCGACCCCAAAAAAGGCTACCCCGCCTACCTCGATGCCGCGTCGTTCATCGACTACCACCTGCTCGTCGAACTGACCAAAAACGTGGACGGCTACCGCTTCAGCACCTTCTTCAGCAAGGATCGCGCGGGCAAAATCAAAATGGAACCCGTCTGGGACTGGGATCTCGCCTTCGGGAACGCCAACGGCAAGCAGGGCTTCAAGCCCGAGTCCTGGTACTGGCCTTACCTCGACAACGCGCAATACCCGTGGTTCCGCCGGCTCTTCGAGGACCCCGATTTCGCACAGCAATACGTCGATCGCTACGCCCAACTCCGCGCCGGCGCGTTCAGCACGCCCAGCCTCCTGGCCCGCATGGACGGCTTCTCCGGCCGGCTGCGCGAGGCCCAGGCCCGAAACTTCCAGCGCTGGCCCATTCTCGACAAGGAAGTCTGGCCCAATTATTACACCGGCCAATCCTGGGACGAGGAACTCCTCTGGATGCGAAACTTCCTCCGCCGCCGCGTCGCGTGGATCGACCTGCAATTCATCGCCGTGCCGCAACTGACCCGCAGCCAAGAAGGCGCGCGCCTCCTCACCGCTACCCCCGGCGCGAAAATTTATTACACGCTCGACGGCTCCGATCCGCGGGTGTCAGGCGGCGCGGTGACGGATCTGGCGAGAGAATACACCGGGGCGTTTCCGCTCCCGACGGATACGAAACTCGTCGCCCGCGCCAAAGTGGGCACCCGCTGGAGCGCCCCGTTCACGCCGGGCCGGAAATAGGAAAGCCGCCCCGTCCCCTCCGCTTCAGAACGCCAGCTTCTTCCTTCGGAGTTCGGGTTAAGAAAATGCGGAGCGCGAAATTCAGAATTTCGGAATCCCCGGCCGCCCCAAATCCCCGGGGAAATCATGACGGCGGGAACTGGCCTCACCACCTGGAATTCTCCGCGCGCTCCGCTTTCGTCCCGCTCCCCTTCCACTCCATGAATTCCGCCGGCCGCCTCACTCCGTCACGGCCAGATCCATGTCGCGCGTGAAATAAAGAATCCGGGCGCAGTTCGGGCAGGTGACAATTTCCTGCTCCGCCTGGCACGACACCACGACCTGCCGCTGCAGTTTCATGTGACAGCCGCCGCACGAGCTGTGGCTGATGCCGACCACCACGTTCTGCCCTTTTTGCTTGAGCAGCCGCTCATAGCGCGAGCGTGTGAGCTCATCCACCACCGACGCCAGCTCCTCGCGGTTGGAGTCCAGCCCGGCCAGCTCCGCCTGCAACGTCGCCTCGCGCGTCGCCAACTCGCCGAGCTTGCCATCCACCAGTTTCTTCGCAGCGCTGGCCGCGACATTCGCCGCCGCCACCTGCTGCGCCGCCGCCTCGGCCTGCTCCATGAAAACGATCGCCTGATCCTCGATCTTCACAATGGCCTCCTTCGCCATTTCGATTTCGTGCGCGAGAGCGCGATACTCCTCATTCTTTTTTGTGAGCAACTGCTGCCCGGCATATTTCTGAATCTGCTGCTGCTTCGCCTCCACATCGAGTTCCAGCTTCTTACGCTCGGATTCAATCTGCTTCCCGCGCAGCTTCGCCGCGTCGAGCGCGCCCTGGGTGGAGAGGGCCCGCGCGGTCAGTTCCTGCCGTTCGGGGCCGACATGGGCCAGTTCGTCGCGTACCCGGAGCAGTTTCCGGTCGCGATCCTGGAGGATGAGCAGTTTTTCAATGGCTTCGAGCATGATGAAATTCGGGTTCTTTTTTTAGCTGGTTAATAATATCGACCGCCCGGCGCCAAGTCAATGCGCGTCGCGTGTCGGCGGGAGTTCAAAAGGGGACAGATTTCAGAGTGAGTATTTTCCAAGGATTTCGGACCAGTTGTTGAGGGGTGGGCTTGGGGGTTGAGTGACGGCCCAGAACTGTCTGAGGGGGTGATGGATTAGTGTGATTGAGGCTCGTTTGGTGGGAGCGATGTGCCAGCTTTGGCCAAGAAAGTCGATCTGGTTGTCGGCGTTGACCCGTCGTTTGAGGTGGAGAGCCAGATGGAGGTCCAGCAGGGTTGCGGGCGGGCAGGGACGCGTGACGGTGCGCTTTTCTGCCAAGGCTTTCTCCCAAGCCGCGTTCGGGCTGAGGCCGGTGGTGCGGCAAACGGTGGCGTTCTGGCGTTGCACCTCGCGGTCAAGCACGCTCTGGGCGGCGGCATAGCTGCTGACTTTTTCATAGGCTAGGATGGCCACCAGGCGTTTTTGCAGGGTGCCAAAGCGGCGTTCGATCTTGCCTTTGGCCTGCGGGCTGGGCGCGACCAGATGGGTGACGCCCAAGGCGTAGAAGGCGCGTTGGAACTCGGAACAGGGATCCCGGTCATCGGCCATGGAATCATGGCCAAAGAGACTCAGGCCATCGGTGTAGACGACCAGCGGCAAGCCGTGCTGCAGCAAGAGGCGGCGAAAATGCTCGAAATGATTCCAAGTGGTGTCGGTGGGGACAAAGACCGCGCCCAGGAGTTTGCGGGAATGATCATCGACGGTGAGCAGCAGGGTTTGCTTGTCCACAGCAGGCCACCATTGGTGGATGGAAGAATCGTGCTGCCACAGTTCATCGAGGCGTGAGCGTTCCCAGCGACGTCGGGCTTTGGGACGAGGTTCCGGCTGGCAGATGAGCTCTGGAAAATGGGTTCTGGCAAAGGCGGCGACCGACTCGCGATGGCGCTTGAAGCCGAGACGGGTTTGCAGTTCGTCGGCCACCAGTTGGAAGTTGGGAGGCTTTTGGAGGGGGATGAACTCCTTGAGGAAGGCGATGGCTTCCGGCGGCCAGTCGGGCCAATGGTCGCCGCCTGAGAGCTTGGCGGCGAAGTGGGAGCGTTCGCTGAGGAAGCGGGTGCGCAGCCGGTAAAGGTGGGTGCGGCCGATCTGGAGTTGAAGGGAGGCCTCCGTGATGTCGATCCGCCCCTCATTGAACTGCTGAAGGATTTGCTGGAGAAACAGGTTGGTGAGGCGTTTGGCGATTTGGTTTTTTAATAGCCCCAAGTCAAACCAACCGCCATATCACCTGTCCCCTTTTGAACTCGCAGCCGTCCCCTTTTGTTCCCGCCCCGACAGTTCATTCTTCCAGGAACGGGGGAACAGAAACATTTGGAGCCAGTCCCCGGAGCGCGGCTGTGTCCCGCGCCACGCGGGATCAGCCGCAGCACTTTGGCAACGACCGTTGCGTCGGGGGCAATCCTGTGACCGTGCCGAGTTCGTTCTTGCTGCCGCTGGTCGCGGCAACACAGCCGCGCTCCGGGACGTTATGGAAACAAAAAGGCCCGCTCGGTGGAGCGGGCCTGGTGTAAAAGACAGTGGACTTACTTCGCGCCGGCAGTCTTCTTGTCCGGGGCGGTCTTGGGCTCGACCGGTGCGGCCTCGGCGGGCAGTTCCACCCATTCGAGGATGGCCAACTGGGCGGCGTCGCCCTGGCGTTCGTGCAGCCGGATGATGCGGGTGTAGCCGCCGCGGCGTTCTTTGAAGATGGGGGCGATCTCCGTGAAGAGGATGCGCGCGGCTTCTTCCTGATGGAGGCGGGCGACGGCGAGACGGCGGTCGTGGATGGTGCCGCTCTTGCCGAGCGTGACCAGTTTCTCGGCGACGCTGCGGGCGGCCTTCGCCTTGGCAAGCGTGGTGGTGACGCGCTTGTGTTCAATGAGGCTGCAAACCAAGTTGGCGAGCATCGCGTTGCGATGCGTGCCGGTGCGGCCGAGCTTGGCGGTACGTTTTAGATGGCGCATAAGGGGGCTTTCTTACTCGGCCACGGCGGTCTTGGCCTCTTCCTTCGGCGCTTCGAGCAGCGCGGGGTCGATGTTCATGCCAAGGCTCAGGCCGAGGGCGGTGAGCTTGTCTTTGATTTCGTTGAGGGACTTCTTGCCGAAGTTGCGATACTTGAGCATCTCGGCCTCGGTCTTCATGGCGAGCTGGCCGACGGTGGTGATGTTCGCGTTGTTCAGGCAGTTGGCGGCGCGGACGCTGAGTTCGATCTCGTTGACACTCATGTTGAGCATCTTCTTCATCTTGGACTTCTCGTCGTCCTGCTTGTCGGCCACTTCCTCGAATTCGACGGCGTTCTTGTCGTAGCCGACAAAGACGTCGAGGTGGTGCTGCAAAATGGCGCTGGCCTGGGTGAGCGCGTCATCGGGCGAGATGCGGCCGTCGGTCCAGACTTCGATGAGCAGGCGGTCGTAATCGGTGCGCTGGCCGACACGGGCACTCTCGACGGCGTAGCGCACGCGCGTGACCGGGGAGAAGAGCGAGTCGATGGCGATGACCCCGATGGACTGGTCGGCCTTTTTGTTTTCGTCGCCGGGCAGGAAGCCGCGTCCGACTTTCACTTCCATTTCCATCTCAAGCTTCTTTTTCCGGTCAAGAGTGCAGATGATCTGCTTGGGATTGACGCACTCGACGTTCTGGTTGAGCTGGATGTCGCCAGCGGTGACGACGCCCTCCTTGTTCGCGGTCAGGAGCAGGGTCTGGGCTTCGCGGACGTGGGCCTTGAAGAGAATTTTCTTCAGGTTCAGCACGATGTCGGTCACGTCCTCGACGACGCCGTCGATGGTGGTGAATTCGTGCATCGCGCCGTCAATCTTGACGGAGGTGATGGCCGCGCCTTCGAGGGAGCTGAGGAGGACGCGGCGCAGGGAGTTGCCGATGGTGTGTCCGTAGCCCGTTTCAAACGGTTCGGCGACGAACTTGGCATACGTGGGCGTGGCGGTTGAGTCCTCTTTGGTCAACCGTTTCGGCATTTCAAAACGACCTAGACGTACTGGCATTGTTTTCTTTCTCGCAATTTTAATCTGGCTGCGCCCGGCGTTATTCCCGCGACCGGAGGCGGCCCGTATAATTGCTTTTGTGTCCCGCTCGCGCGGGACGGGTTTGACTTAGCGGGAATAAAATTCGACGACGGCCTGCTCGTTGGCGATGGGCTGGATCTCATCGCGCGTCGGAATGCGCATAACCACGCCCTTGAGTCCTTCCTTGTTGATGGAAAGCCAGTCCGGCACGGCGCGGCTGGTGGAGCCTTCGAGATTTTTGATGGCCATCTGCTTCGAGGAGTTGTCATCCTTAATTTCGATGGTGTCGTTCACCTTGAGGGCGTAGGACGGAATGTTGACTTTGCGGCCGTTCACTTTGACGTGACCGTGGCAGACCAACTGGCGGGCGGCGGCGCGGGTCAGGGCGAAACCCAGGTGAAAGACCACGTTGTCCAGACGCGTCTCAAGAATCTGGAGCATCTGCTCGCCGGTGACGCCGCGGCGGCGCAGCGCCTTTTCATAAACGCCGCGAAACTGTTTTTCCATCAGCCCGTAGTAATAGCGCAGCTTCTGCTTCTCGATCAGGCCCAGGCCGTAATCGGTGTGCTTGCGGCGGGACTTGGGGCCGTGGACGCCGGGACCGTAGTTGCGGCGTTCGAGATATTTCGTCGGGCCGAAAATGGGGATTCCAAAACGGCGGCTGATGCGGACGCGGGGACCTGTGTAACGAGCCATGTGAAAAGTTAGGTGTTGATGGTTGAGAGTTAAAAATTACACGCGGCGTTTCTTGCGCGGACGGCAGCCATTGTGCGGAACGGGCGTCACGTCTTTGATCGTGGAGATTTCCAGACCGATCGCCTGGAGCGCGCGGATGGCGGATTCGCGGCCGGAGCCGGGGCCCTTGACGTGAATTTCGACCTCACGCATGCCGTGGGACATCGCCTGGCGGGCGGCGTCCTGCGCGACCTGCTGCGCGGCGAAGGCCGTGCTTTTGCGCGAGCCTTTGAAGCCGACGCGGCCGGCGCTCGACCAACCGAGTAGGTTGCCCTGCATGTCGGTGATCGTCACCTGCGTGTTGTTGAAGGTCGCCAAAATGCAGGCGATGCCGACGGAAATGTTTTTCGCGCCCTTGACCTTAACGATCTTCTTGGCGTTCGGATCGTCGCCGAGCAACTCGGCGGCGGTGGGGGCATGAACAACGGCAGGCACAACCGGAGCCGCATCGGCCGCGGGGGCGCCTTTCCTGGCTTTCGCGGGCTTGGCGTCCGCTGCCGGAGCGGCGGTGGGTTCAGCGGCAGCCGCTTCAGGTTTGGCTTCCTTTTTCGGGGCAGCCGGTTTCTTTTTTTCTTCAGCCATAAATCAAAATCAGTGGGGCGTAACTTAGTGGATGCCGGTTTTGGCGTTGGGATTGCGCTGCACGCCGACGGTCTTGCGCGGGCCTTTGCGCGTGCGGGCGTTGGTGGAGGTGCGCTGGCCGCGCACCGGGAGGCCGCGCAGGTGGCGGACGCCGCGGTAGCACTTGATGCCCTGCAGGCGCTTGAGGTTCATGCCGAGTTCGCGGCGCAGGTCGCCCTCGATGATGTATTTGCCGTCCTGGATCGCGTGAACGATCTGGGAAAGCTGCTGCTCATCGAGATCTTTCGCGCGGATGCTCGGATCGATCTTGGCCTTGGCCAGGATGATCTTCGCGTTCGCGGGACCGATGCCGTAGATGTAGCGGAGCGAAATGTCGATGCGCTTCTCGCCGGGTATTTCCACACCAATGATTCGTGCCATAAATTGTTTTAGCCTTGCCGCTGTTTGTGGCGCGCGTTCGTGCAGATGACACGAATCACGCCTTTACGGCGGATGATTTTGCAGTTTTCGCAAAGTTTTTTAACTGACGCGCGGACTTTCATTTGTTTTTTCCCTAAAAGTAATACAGCCTTTTGACAGATCGTAGGGCGACATTTCCAGCGTCACCCGGTCTCCGGCGGCGATGCGGATAAATTTCAGCCGCATCTTCCCCGAAACGTGCGCGAGCACGCGGTGCTGGTTCGCCAGCTCCACACGAAACAAAGTGTTCGGCAGCACTTCCACTACCGTGCCTTCAATCGTGATGGCATCTTCTCGCACCAAGTTAATATTTCCGGTTCCGAACCGGTGACCAGCACCGTATGCTCAAAATGAGCGGACAGTTGAGCATCCTGCGTCACCACTGTCCAGCCGTCTTTCAAAATTTTTGTGCCCGGCCGACCGGCGTTGACCATCGGTTCGATCGCCAGCGTCATGCCAGCCTGCAGCTTCTGGTTGCACTTCGCATCCACATAGTTCGGCACCTGCGGGTCTTCGTGCATCGTCCGGCCCACGCCGTGCCCGACGTATTCCCGCACCACGCTGTAACCGTGGCCTTCCACAAACTTCTGGATGGCCCGCGATATGTCGGTCACCCGGTTGCCGACCACCGCCTGCGCAATCCCGACGTAAAGCGCCTGATCCGTCACATCCAGCAACCGCTGCGCCGTCACCCCGCAACCGCCGACCGGCACCGTTCGCGCCGTGTCGCCGATAAAACCGTTATAGACCACGCCGACGTCGAGGCTGACAATGTCCCCAAATTCCACCCGCCGTTCGCCGGCTAGCCCATGCACCACCTGCTCGTTCACCGAAATGCACAGGTGGCACGGATACTTCCGATAGCCCAGAAACGCGCTGCGCGCCCCGTGGCTTTTGATGCGTTCGGCGGCGAACTCGTCGATCGCCTTCGTGGTCACGCCTGGCTGAATCCACGCAGACACTTCATCCAGCACCGTCGCCGCCACCACGCAGGCCGGCCGCATTGCTGCCAAATCCCGCTCTGTCTTGAGAATGATCATCGGACCCGCCGGCGACATCGCGGAACATCGAGTTCCTGCGCGCCCGCTTCCTAGAAGCGGCCCTTGATGCGGCCCTTCTTCAAGAACCCGTCGTAATGCCGCATCAACAGATGCGATTCCATCTGCCGCATCGTGTCCAGCATCACCCCCACCAAAATCAACATGCTCGTGCCGCCAAAGAAGGTCGCCACCTGAAACGGAATGCCCATTTCCTTACTCAAAATGATCGGAATGAGCGCGATGACCGTCAGGAAGATCGCACCCGCCAGCGTGATCCGGCTCATGGCGTTGTGGAGAAATTCGCTCGTCGCCTGGCCAGGCCGGACGCCCGGAATGTAGCCGCCGTACTTTTTCAGATCATCCGAGATCTGCAGCTCGTTGAACTGCGTCGCCACCCAGAAATAGGAGAAGAACAGGATCATCAGGCCGTAGAGAACGAGATAGAGCAACGCGCCTTCGCCCAGCATCGCCGCCGTGTCCTTGAAAAAACGAATGTCATAAAGGTCGCCGATCCATTGGCATATCTTTTGCGGAAACATCAGGATGGCCTGCGCGAAAATCACCGGCATGACGCCCGCGTAATTGACCCGCAGCGGCATGAACGAGGTCCCGCCCTGATACACCTTGCGGCCCACTGCGCGCTGCGCATATTGCACCGGAATCTTCCGCTGCGCCTGCGTCACCGCGATGACCCCTGCGATCACGCCCAGGAGAAGGAGCAACAAGGCAATACCGTGGAAAAAGTTGAACTGGGTCACGGCGCCCTTGGGGGCGAACATATCCCAAAGCCCCTGCCCCGCCTGCGGCAACCGCGCGAGAATGCCGATGGAGATGACCAGCGAGATGCCATTGCCAATGCCCCGCTCGGTGATCTGTTCGCCCAGCCACATCAACAGCATCGTGCCCGTGGTAAGGATCAGCACCGTCTCGATCCGGTACCACCAGATGTGCTCGCGCAAAAACGGCAGCAGGAGATCGGCGGTAAATTTATCTCCAAAAATGCTCTGCGGCTTCTCCCAGCCGATGACCATGAACAGGCCCTGCCCCAGACAGATCAGGAGGGTCAGATAGCGTCCGTATTGCACGATCTTTGCGCGTCCGCCTTCCTCGCGGGCCAGCTTGCTCAGGCGCGGCACGACCGCGCTCAACAACTGGATGATGATCGTGGCGCTGATGTAAGGCATGATGCCGAGCGAGCCGATCGCGCACCGCTCCATCGCGCCGCCGGTGAACATGCTGTACATGCCGAGCAGCGAACCGCCCGCCGTCTTGGCATTCTCCTCAAAAAAGTCATGCAGCGCCTTGCCGTCCAGTCCGGGAACGTAGATCAGCGCGGTGAGCCGGCAGATCGCCAGCACGACGAGCGTGAAAATAATCCGCGACTTGAGTTCCGGAATCTTGAAACAATTCGCGATGGTGTTGGCAAGGCTGGCAAACATGGGATGCAGGATCAGGCCTTGACCGCCGCTGTTTTCCGGGCCGCGACCACTTCGCAGACCCCGCCCAGACCCTCGATTTTGGCACGGGCCGACGCGCTGAACGCGTGCGCGCTCACCGTCAGCTTCTTCGTCAATTCGCCGTCGCCGAGAATCTTGATGAGTTTGACCGGGCCGTTGGCCAGACCCACGCTGCGTATGGCCGTCGGGTCCACCTTCGCGCCGTTGTCGAACTGGTTGAGCGAATCCAGATTCACCGCGTTGTAGCGCGTGGTGTGGCTGGCGTTGTTGAAGCCGCGCTTGGGGATGCGGCGGATGAGCGGCATCTGGCCGCCTTCAAAACCGGGACGGATGGAACTGCCGGAGCGGGCGCTCTGGCCTTTGCCACCGCGTCCGCTGGTCTTGCCGTGGCCGCTGGATTCACCCTGGCCGAGCCGCTTGCGGCGATGCTTGGATCCGGGACGGGGTTTGAGATCGTGTAAACGCATAAAAAGAATCAGGCCGTGACGGCGGGGACTTCCGGCGCTTTCGCCACCCGCAGAGCAAGTCCGCGGGATTTGTAAATGTCTTCCCGGAGGCGCAACTGTTTCAGCGCGCCGAGGGTGGCCTTGACCACGTTGGCCGGGTTGTTCGAGCCGAGCGACTTGGTCAACACATCCTTGTAGCCGGCGGATTCCAGCACCGCGCGCACCGTCTTGCCGGCGATGATGCCCGTGCCGGGCGAGGCCGGACGCAGCAGCACAATCGCGCCGCAATGACGGTTGGTCACTTCGTGCGGGAGCGTTTGGCCCTTGATCGCCACCGGCTTCATGCAGACCTTGGCCATTTCGCCGCCCTTGCGGATGGCGTCGGAAACTTCGTTTGATTTGCCGAGTCCCAGGCCAACGCGGCCCTGCTTGTCACCGACAACCACGAGCGCGCTGAAGCTGAAACGGCGTCCGCCTTTGACCACTTTCGAGTTGCGGTTGATGAACACAACCTTCTCGACCAGCTCGGCGACCTTCTGGCCGTCGGCGGTGAATTCCTGCGGTGCGTCGCCGGGGGGACGGGTCCGGCGCGGGCCACGACCGCCCATGCCGCCGCCACCGCCGCGCGGACCGCCCTGGCCGCCACGGAAACCGCCGCGTCCGCCCGCCCCACCCGCACCGCCGCCTGTATTTGGTTTGATATCAGCCACAGTTTTTTCTGGTTAAATTAAAACTTCAGACCGCCTTCGCGCGCGGCATCCGCCAGCGCCTTGACCTTGCCGTGATAACGGGCACCGGCGCGGTCGAACACGACATTCTTGATGCCCTTCCCCACAGCGGCCTCGGCGGCCAGCTTGCCGATGCGCGTGGCGCTCGTCACGTTCGCGGCCAGCGTGGCGCGGTCGGCAATGGTCTTGTCCTGAGTCGAGGTCGCGACCAGCGTCCGGCCGGCGGCATCGTCGATAAACTGGACATAAATGTGCTCGCCGGTGAACTTGACCGCCATGCGCGGACGCTGCGCGGTGCCGATGACCGTCTTGCGAATTCGCCAGCGGCGCAGTTGCGAGAGTTTTTGTTTCTTTTGAATTTGCATTTTTTTCGGGCGGCGGATTTGGCCGCAGCCTGGGATAAATTATTGAACCGTCTTGCCTTCCTTGCGGATGACTTTTTCATCCGAGTAGCGCACGCCTTTGCCCTTGTACGGCTCCGGCGGATAGTAGGCGCGAATTTCCGCCGCGACCTGACCGACCGACTGCTTGCTCGGCCCTTGAATGGTGACCTTGGTGTTTTCCTCGACCGTCACCTTGACCTGGTCGGGGATGGGATAATTGAGCGGATGAGAATAACCGAGGCTCAGGCTCACGTTATTGCCCACGACGGAGGCCTTGAAACCGACGCCTTGAATTTCCAGCTTCTTGACGAAACCTTCGCTCACGCCCTTGACCATGTTGTTGAGGAGCGCGCGACTCAGGCCGTGCAACGCCTTGGCTTCGGCGTCCTCGCCGTCACGGCTGACCACAATGTTCGCCCCTTCAACCTTCAGGCTGGTGCGGCGCGGCATTTCCATGTCGAGCTTGCCTTTCGGGCCTTCGACAAAAACTTTCGTGCCTTTGACATTCACCTTCACGGATGCGGGAACTGCAATCGGCTGTTTTCCAATTCTTGACATAAAAAAAGCGGGTAAAAATTACCAGACGTAGCAGAGCAACTCGCCGCCGAGCTTGTTTTTCCGGGCCTCGGTGCCGCTCATCACGCCTTGCGACGTGGAGAGGATGGAGATGCCCAGGCCGGCGCGGACGTTCGGAATCTCGGTCGAGCCGACGTAACGGCGCAATCCCGGGGTGCTGACGCGGCGCAGGCCGTCGATCACACCTTTGCGGCCGGAGTACTTCAGCTTGAGCTTGAGTTTTTTGATGGTCTTGCCATCGACGGCGAACTCGTTGATGTAGCCTTCGCGCTTGAGAATCTTGGCGATGCTTTCCTTCATCTTTGAGTGCGGCATTTCGATGGCCGGCAGCAGCGCCAGATGGGCGTTGCGGATGCGCGTGAGCATGTCTGAAATCGGGTCTGTCATAATATCACCAGCTGGCTTTGGTCACACCGGGGATCAATCCATTGAGCGCTGCTTCGCGGAATGTGAGACGCGAACAGGCAAATTTACGGAGGTAACCGTGGCGGCGGCCGCTCATCGAGCAGCGGTTCACCACGCGGGTCGGGCTGGCGTTCTTCGGCAGCTTGGTCAGACCGACGTAATCTTTCCTGGCCTTCAGCTCCGCGCGCAAGGCGGCATACTTCTTGACCGTGTCGGCCTTCTTTTTATTTCGTTCCAACCAAGCTTTCTTTGCCATAAAATTATTTCTCCGCGAAAGGCATACCCATCATTTTCAAAAAGTCCAGCGCCTCGGCGTTGGTCGGCGCGGAGGTGACGATGGTGATGTCCATCCCCTGCGTCCGTTTGATCTTATCCAGTTCGATCTCCGGAAACACCGTCTGTTCCGCAAGGCCGAGCGAGTAGTTGCCGCGTCCGTCGAAGGAGCGGGGCGACACGCCGCGGAAGTCACGGATGCGCGGCAAGGTGGCCGCGACGAGCCGGTCGAAAAATTCATACATCACTTCGCGGCGCAGCGTGACGCGGCAGCCGATGGCCTGGCCTTCGCGCAGCTTGAAGTTGGCAATGCTCTTGCGGGCCTTGCTGATGACTGGCTTGCGGCCGGTGATCATCGAGAGATCCTTGGCGGCGTCTTCCAGCGCGCCCTTTTCGAGCGATGCGCTCACGCCCATGTTCACCACGATCTTTTCCATCTTGGGAACCTGATGGATGTTCTTGTAGCCGCGCTTCTCGAACAGTGCGGGCCGCACTTCTTTTTCGTATTTTTCTTGGAGTCTCGGTTTCATTTTCGCTTTTTTCCGGGATTGGCCGGAGCGGGATTTTTAAAATTGTCAGGCGGTGGCCGGAGTCGGGCCGCGTTTGGCGGCGCGCGCATCGAAGTTTTCCACCTTCATCACGTTCGAGACGTGGATGGAGCCTTCGCGCTCAATGATCGCGCCGTTCGGCTGCGACTGGTTTTTGCGGACGTGCTTCTTGATCATCTTCGCGCCCTCGACGAGCACGCGCTCTTTGTCACGCATGACCTCGATGATCTTGCCGCGCTTGCCTTTTTCGGCACCGGCGATGATCACCACTTCATCGCCTTTTTTAACGTGAAATTTCTGCATAACTTCAAACGACTTCGGGAGCCAAGGAAATGATTTTCATGAACTTTTTCTCACGCAGTTCGCGCGCCACCGGGCCGAAAATACGGGTCCCGCGCGGATTGTGATCCTTGTCAATGATGACAATGGCGTTGGAGTCAAAACGAAGATGGGAGCCATCGCTGCGGCGAATCGTCTTGCGGGTGCGGACGATCACGGCGTCCACTACGTCGCCTTTTTTCACCGTGCCGTCGGGCGAGGCTTCTTTGATGTGGGCCTTGATGACATCACCGATGACGGCGTAGCGCTGGTTGCGCCCGATGACGCCGATGGTCGCGGCGCGCTTCGCACCGGAGTTGTCGGCCACGTCTAAAATTGAACGAATTTGCAGCATGGTTCCTTAAAATTAAGCCGCGACCGGGGCCGCGTCGGTGTTGCGGTCCACCACTTCGACCAGGCGCCAGCGCTTGGTCTTGGAGAGCGGACGGGTCTCCTCGATGCGCACCTTGTCGCCGACCTTGGCTTCGCTCTTCTCATCGTGCGCGTAAAATTTGGAGTAGGCCGTGACCACTTTCTTATACTGGGGATGGGGGAAACGGCGTTCCACCCGCACCACGATGGTCTTGGTCATCTTGTTGGAGAGAACTTCCCCGACGCGCTCTTTCCGGATTCCCCGTTTGATGTTGGCTTCAGTCATAAACAAATCAGGCAGCTTTGTTCCGCAGTTCGGAAATTTTAGTTTCAAGGCGCGCGATGTCGCGGCGCAGCGTCCGCAATTGGGCCGGCTTTTCCAACTGGCTGCTGGCCTGCTGGAGGCGCAGGTTGAAGCGCTCCTGCCGCAGGTCGCGGCTCTTGGCCGAAAGCTCGGTCAGCGTCATATCTTTCAGTTCCGACATTTTCATAAAATGGATCAACCGACTTTGTGCCGGGAAATAAACTTCGTCTTGATCGGCAGCTTGGTGGCCGCCAGACGCATCGACTCGCGCGCCACGGCTTCCGTCACGCCGTCTACCTCAAACAGCACGTTGGCCGGACGGATGACCGCGACCCAGGATTCGAGCGGGCCTTTACCCTTGCCCATTCGGGTTTCGAGCGGCTTCTTCGTAAAGGACTTGTCTGGGAAAATCCGAATCCAAACCTTGCCGCGGCGTTTCATGTAACGGGTCACGGCCACGCGGGCGGCTTCAATTTGCTTGGTGTCCAGCCAGCAGCGCTCCAGCGACTGCAATCCATACTCGCCGAAAGCGACCGTCTGGCCGCGCGTCGCCATTCCGGCGCGGCTGCCGCGGTGCATTTTGCGGTACTTCACTCTTGCGGGCATCATTGGCATAAGAAATTCCTAAAAAAATCTAAATCAGTTTAAGCGGGGATGGGCGCGGGCGGAGCCGCCAACTTCACCTTCTTGCTCTCGCCTTTGCAAATCCAGCATTTGATGCCGAGCTTGCCATACATGGTCTTCGCTTCGGCAAATCCGTAGTCGATGTTCGCCCGCAGGGTGTGCAACGGTACGCGGCCTTCGTGATATTTTTCCACGCGCGCGATTTCCGCGCCGCCGAGACGGCCGGCACAGCGGATCTTGATCCCGTCGGCCCCGAAATCCATGGCGATCTGAATCGCCTTCTTCATCGCCCGGCGGAAGGAGACGCGGCGTTCCAACTGGAGCGCGACGTTTTCCGCAACGAGTTGGGCGTCTAGTTCCGGCGTCTTGATTTCCTGGATGTCCACATAGACTTCCTTGCCGGTCATCTTGCTCAACTCTTCCTTGAGCTTGTCGATCTCGGCGCCTTTGCGGCCGATGACGACCCCGGGACGGGCGGTCAAAATGGTGATGCGGCAGCGGGTGGCGGCGCGCTCGATCAGAATCTTCGGCACCGAGGCCGCTTCCAACCGCTTCTTGAGCAGGTCGCGGATGACGCGGTCTTCCGTGAGCAGCTTGCCGAAATCTTTTTTCCCGGCATACCACTTGGAGCGCCAGTCCTTGGTGACGGCGATGCGGAAACCGATTGGATTTACTTTCTGTCCCATAAAAATTTATTCGTCCGACACAATGATCTTGATGTGGCTGCGGCGTTTCAGAATCGGGCCGGCGGAACCGCGCGCCTTCGGGGTGAAACGCTTCAGGGTCGCCGCCGTCTGCGCGACCGCCTCTTTGACCTTCAAATTCTCGATCTTCGCACCGTTGTTGTTTTCGGCGTTGGCAATGGCCGAGTTCAGCGTCTTGGCGACGATGCGGGCGGACTTGCGGGGGACCACTTTGAGCACCGCCTGGGCGTGAATCGCGGACAGTCCCTGGATCTGCCGCACGACTTCGCGCACTTTTTGCGCGGACATCGGAAAGTTTTTGGTGATGGCTTGGACTTGCATAAACTATTTCGCTTCCGCCTTGGCCGTGTGCGCGCCGTGCTTCTTAAAGGTGCGCGTCAGGGAGAATTCCCCCAGGCGATGGCCCACCATGTTTTCGGTGACAAACACCGGGTTGAAAATCTTGCCGTTGTGCACGCTGAACGTGAGCCCGACAAAATCCGGCGTGATCATCGAGCGGCGCGACCAGGTCTTGATCGGCGTCTTCTGGTTCGTGGCCTTCGCCTTCCCGATTTTTTCAATCAGGTGGAAATCAACGAACGGACCTTTTTTAATCGAACGTCCCATAAAATTAGTATTGCTTCATCGGCCGGCCGTCGCGGCGCACGAGAATGAACCGGCTGGAAAATTTGCGTTTGACGCGCGTCTTGTAACCCTTGGTGATCACACCCCACGGCGTGACCGGATGACCGCCACCGGCCGTCTTGCCCTGTCCGCCACCCATTGGATGATCCACCGGGTTCTTCGCCACGGCGCGGCTCAATGGACGAATGCCGCGATGCCGGCTGCGACCCGCCTTGCCGAGAACCACGTTTTCATGCTCGGTGTTGCCAACCTGGCCGATGGTCGCATAACAAACTTCATTCACCTTGCGGATTTCGCCGGAAGGCAGGCGGACCACCGCGTAACCTTCATCGCGTGACATCACCGTGGCCGAGCCGCCCGCCGTGCGAACCATCTGCGCGCCGCGACCGGGATTCAATTCCACACAGTGAATCGGGAGACCAACAGGAATCGACTTCAACGGAAGACAGTTTCCAATTTCGGGAGCCGCCGTCGGACCGCTCATCAAGGTAGCACCGACACCCAGACCGACCGGAGCGATGATGTAACGCTTCTCGCCATCGGTATATTGCAGGAGCGCCAGACGCGCCGTGCGGCGGGGATCGTATTCGATGGCCGTCACCTTGGCTTCCATGCCGAGTTTGTTGCGCTTGAAATCGACGTTGCGGATTTTCTGCTTGTGCCCGCCGCCGATGCCGCGCGAGGTGACGCGCCCGTAATGGTTGCGCCCGCCCGTTTTCTTGCGGGTGAAGATCAGGCTCTTCTCCGGCCGGCTCTTCGTAATCTCGTCGAAGGACGCAATGCTGACATAACGCGTGGATGGCGTCAGCGGTCTAAATGTTTTCACTGGCATAAAATCAAAAATAATCCAACTCAAGCAGCTTGTAGCAGCCTGACCATCAATCCCGCGCCCGGAGGGGCGATCGGTTATCGGCCCGCTGAAAATGCTGTCCTTTCGCCACGACCGGCGAAACGGAGAGCGGAGATTATCAAAGGAACTTTTCAGTGCAACAACTATTTGAAAAATTTTGAAGATGCTTTGCCGCCACCCGAAAAAACTCTCCCAAACCCGAGGCCCCGGGCCTCATGCCCGTTGGCTGGACAGTTCATTGAAGCGGGACGCGCCGTTCCCCTTCCATGAACCGGCACGCGGCTCAGGGGTCCAAGGCCCGAAATTGTTTTCCGGCGGATTCTCACCCCGGCCTCTCCCGAACGAAATGGGCCGGGGCGGGGGCGGGGGCGTTGTTTCTGCTCCGGTTCCCGCCCAAAGCATCCACCGAAATGGCGGGGGAGCCGCGCGCCATGCGCCCGTCCTTCGGTGCGGGAAAAAAGTCCTGCCGGCCCGGACCTGGTTTCATCCGTGTTCATCCGTCCTGCGAGTGCTCAAAGTTTTCGCGGACCGCGCAAATTTTCCTCTTCTCATCACGACGCAGCAGTAGGGAAAGGACCGCGGAGAAGGAATTCCTTTGGTGGCGGCTCCGCCGCGCGGGGATCATCCGTGGTGAATCAATTCCGCCTGAGAGTTCGGGTTTCACCTGCTGAAACCGCACCGCCGCGCCTTGCTTTGACCGCTTTGCTTCCTTTTGCGGCCCAGCCCTTTCGGAATCCAAATTGAGATTAGTTTTTCACCCGTTCTACCGATGTAGCAGGCAGAACAGAATGAAATTCGATGATGTTTTTCAGTTGGAACAGGCCGCGTGGCCGGCCTTGCTGGCCGATACGGCGGGTACGATCCACCGTGTCAATCCGGCGGCCCGGAATTTTTTCGGCCCCAGGCTGGAGGGCGACAGTGTTTCACTCGCCTCGATCTTGGCGACGGAAAACGGCTTCACCCCGGAAGAATTTCTCGAGCGAACGGAAAAATCCCCCGCCCCAGCCCAGCCCTTGAAACTGCGCGGCAAAGAAATTGTCCCCGTGCCTTTCTCCACCTCGGTCTGTCCGGTGACGACGGGCGGCGAAAAGTTTTTCCTGCTCCAGCTTTTTCAAATCAGCGGAACGGCCGGCGGCGCGGAGGGCAAAATTCCGGCCGTGGAAGGCAACGTCGGGCAGAAGCAGAAGCTCGACTGCGCGCTGCAACTCACGCGGACCGTGGCGCTCGATTTCAACAACACGCTCACCCCCATTCTAGGCCACGCGACCTACCTCCTCAGCAAGGGCCCCGCCGACCATCCCTGGCGCGCGTCCCTTCATGAAATCGAGAAAGCCGCTGAACGGGCCGCGGTCATTGCCGACCAACTCGCGGCGTTTAGCGCCGAGGAAAAGGAGTCGCACGCCCACGCCACCGGCAACTTGAACAGCCTGCTCCGCCGGACGGCGAGCTGTTTCAGACGCCACAAAACAGCGGCCTGGCCTGGTCGCTGCATCTGGAGAAGCAGATTTTCAGCGCCACCTTTGACGAGGCAAAGATCCAGCAGGCCTTTGTGAAAGTCCTTGAAAACGCCGTGCAGGCGGTGAAGCCGGACGGGCGGATCACGATCCAGACCCGCAACATGGATTTGTCCGTCCCCACGCAGGACCGCACCGCGCACCTGATGCCGGGCGCCTACGTGTGCGTGGAGATTTCCGACGACGGCTGTGGCACCGAGCCGGCGGTGCTGCCGCGCATTTTTGAGCCGTTCTTCACCACCAATTACGGGCATCGCGGCCCGGGGCTGACCTGGGTCTATGGCATCATCACCAACCATGGCGGCGGCGACGCCGTCTCGAGCCAGCTCGCCCACGGCACGTCCGTGCGGATTTATTTCCCGGCCCAGAAAAAAATTATCGAGGAAAAAACCTTCACGGACGACGAGCTGTCCGGCCGGCAGACCATCCTCCTGGTGGATGAGGAGGAGATGATTTTGAGCATGTCGCAGATAGTGCTCAGCTCCCACGGCTGCCAGGTTCTG
>CANMZY010000008.1:0-22995 GCA_947502425.1 Verrucomicrobiales bacterium | reverse complement strand
AACTCGAAAAGACAGCTTTTAGAAGGGAAAATGTGCAAACCAGTGTTCTGCTCGTATGCGTGATCCGGTCGATGGAAGACCCGCACTGGTGTTGTGCTTTTCATTGGCCCACTGTGAGTTTTGGCGCGTCTGGGTGGGGTGGGGCCGGGTTCGAGGAATTCTCTGTCCCGTCCCATGGAAATTCAGCCGGGTGGTTCTCGGCCTGGATTCTACCCACTATAAACTGTGAAGAGCCAAGAAATCAAATCCTACGTAGCTGCCGAGGTAACGAGGCTCTAACTTCCTCGGCAAACCGCCGCGCTGCTTTTGCAGAATCAGCCTCGTCATCTCGGCTGCTGGGAATTTTCGGACCGCCTCTGAAACCGCCATCTGCTCACCGTCCTCCCGGTAACGCACCTGAGCGCCGCTGCGTCATGATTTCTTTCACCACGTCGCCGTGAACGTCGGTCAACCGTAGCCCGCGGATTTCAGACCCTGCGCGAGCAGGCCCGCCGCTTTGGAGTCGTCGTCGGCAACGAGGATTCGCATTTGTCGCCAAGCGTGTAACACAACCGGCGCGCGCGGGCGAACGCTTTGTTCAACTTGAATCGGCGGGGTATCGGCACCCGTCCCCCGGAGCACCGCACCGTCTCACCGCTCGACATTTCAGTTCCGCTCCGCCAAGCTCCGTCCGTTCGTGACCTCCAAACTTATGCGCAAACATGTTTTCTCCGCCGCCGTGCTCCTCTTCCTAGCCGGCCACACCTCGCTCCCCGCCGCCGAAACCGGCCGGGCCGAACACGTCATCGTCGTCGTGTGGGACGGGATGCGCCCGGATTTCATCCGGCCCGACTTCACGCCCAATCTCTACTGGTTGGCGACGAACGGCGTCTTCTTCAAGCGGCATCACGCGGCCTTCATCACCACCACCGAGGTGAACGGCACCGCCATCGCCACCGGCGCGCATCCCGCCCGCAACGGCATCATCGCCAACACCGACTACCGGCCGGAGATCGCGCTCCAAGGCCCGAACGCCACCGAGGGCCTGGAAAACATCCGCCGCGGCGACCTGCTCTCCAAGGGAAATTACCTGCTGGTGCCGACCGTCGCGGAGACCTTGCGTAAGGCCGGCCTCACCACGGCCATCGCCGGCACCAAGCCCGTCGCCCTCCTGCATGATCGCCGCAAGGAAAGACCCGCCGACTCGGGCGTCATTTACAACGGCTTGGCCCTCCCGCGTTCCCTACTCGATCTCGCCATCAAGGAGAACGACCACAAAACCTTTCCGGGCTACACCATTCCCAACCGCGACCGCGACCAGTGGACCACCAAGGCCCTGACCAAGGCGCTCTGGAAAAAAGGTGTCCCGAAATATTCCCTTCTCTGGCTCTCGGAACCGGACGCCTCGCAGCATGATTCCGGCCCCGGCTCGAGCAACGCCCTCGCCGCGATCGACAGCAGCGACAAGCAGCTCGGCGAAATTTTCAAGGCGCTCGACGAACGCAAGCTGCGCGACCAGACCGACATCATGGTCGTGTCCGATCACGGCTTCTCGACCATCAGCAAGGGCGTGGACGTGTACGAGTCCTTGAAGAAGGCGAAGTTCAAAGCGTTCAAACGCTTCGATGATCCCGAGCCGGGCGACATCCTCGTCGTCGCGCTCGGCGGCAGCGTCTGCTTCTACGTCTATGACCACGTCGAGTCCGTCACCCGCGCGCTCGCGGAACATTTGCAGACGACGGACTTCGCCGGCGTCATTTTCTCCCGGCCGGAGGTGAAGATCGAGGGAACCTTTCCGCTCGACGCAGTGCGGAACAACACCACCAACGTCACGCCCGACCTGATCATGTCCTTCCGCTGGAGCGCGGAGAAAAGCGCCAACGGCACGCCGGGCCTCATCACCTCCGAGGGCGAAAAAGGCAAGGGTACGCACGGCTCGCTCAGCGCCTACGATCTGCGCAACACGCTCGTCGCCGCCGGGCCGAATTTCAAAACCGGCTTTATCAATGAAACCCCGAGCGGCAACATCGACGTCGCGCCCACTGTGCTGCACCTCCTCGGCGTGAAGCCGACCGTGCCGATGGACGGCCGCGTGCTCCACGAGGCGCTCCTCGGCGGCGGCCCCGCACCGACGCCGGTGACCAGGACCCTCGAGGCCACGCGCAACTCCGGCCTGTTCCGCTGGCAGCAATATTTGAAATACACCACCGTCGGCGACACGATCTACTTCGACGAAGGCAACGGCGAACCCGTGCCGAGATGAACGCGGTCGGAGCGACGAGCAATGCTCGGCGCTCCGTTGGCAGCGAATTGGCCCGCTGCCCTGTTCGCTCGCAACTCGACAACCCCTGCTCTTCCCGCCAGACTGCGCGGGATGTCACTCGTGAATCGTCCGCTCGTCATCGCCGGCCGTGAGTTTTCCTCCCGCCTCCTGTTGGGCACGGGGAAATTTTCCGCGCCCGAAACGATGCGCGACGCCCTCGCCGCCAGCGGCACGCAGATCGTCACCGTGGCCCTGCGCCGCGCGGATTTGAGCGGCCAGCGCGATCCGTTCGCAAACATTCTGGAGTTCATCGATCCGAAAAAATATCTACTCCTGCCGAACACCAGCGGCGCGATGAACGCCGGGGAAGCCGTCCGCCTCGCGCGCCTTGCCGCCGCCGCCGGTCTGCCGAAATGGGTGAAGCTCGAAATCCATCCCGACCCGCGCTACCTGCTGCCCGATCCCATCGAAACGCTCAAGGCCGCCGAGCAGCTTGTCCAGGAAGGCTTCACCGTGCTGCCCTACATCAACGCCGATCCCGTGCTCGCCAAGCGCCTGCAGGACGCCGGCTGCGCGACCGTGATGCCGCTCGGCTCGCCCATCGGCTCCAATCGCGGCCTGCAAACGCGCGACCAGATTCGCATCATCATCGAGCAGGCCACCGTGCCGGTCATCGTCGATGCCGGCATCGGCGCGCCCAGCCACGCGGCGGAGGCGATGGAACTCGGCGCCGACGCCGTGCTGGTCAACACCGCCATCGCCGTGGCCAATGATCCCAACCGCATGGCCGTGGCGTTCAAGATGGCGGTGGAAGCGGGACGTGCCGCCTACGAAACCGGCTTGGGCGGACAGTCGGAAACAGCCAGCGCGACCAGTCCGTTGACGGGCTTTTTGAATTGAGCCGGCGGTTGACTTGCCGCAGGGCTGCTGACAATTTTCAAACATGACAGCAACGATGATCATGAAAGAAATCCACGCGCTCCCGGCCCGGGAAAAGAGCAAGCTCTGGAAGCAACTGGATCACGAGCGCGAACTCGCAGAAGCCCAGGACGACGTCCGGCTGTTTGACGAGGCCCGCCGCGAAACCGCTGGAGAAAAGCCCACGTCACTCCGCCAGTTTCTCAAGCAGGCGAAGATCAAGGCGTGAGCTACACGATTGACATCCACACGCCCGCCAAGAAAAGCCTGTCCCGACTTTCCGACCATGTTCAAACCCGCATTGCCCGCTCCACACTGGCCCTCGCCAACAATCCATGTCCGTCCGGCGTTGTTAAATTGAGCGGACGTGACGCCTGGCGGATTCGCGTGGGCGACTATCGCGTCATCTACACGATTGACGATGCCCGGCAGCAAGTGGTCGTCTATGCCATCGGCCATCGCCGCGAAATTTATCGCTGAAAAATGAACTCTCAAATACTCTCCGCTGCGCGCGTCAAACAACTCCTCGCCGCCGCCACCAAAACGCGCCTGCTCGTCGTCGGTGACGTGATGCTCGATCAGTTTCTCTGGGGCCGCGTCTCGCGCATTTCACCGGAAGCGCCCGTGCCCGTCGTGGAGTTTGAACGCGAAAGCTTCATGCCCGGCGGCGCGGCCAACGTCGCCCGCAATCTTTCCGCGCTCGGCTCGCCTGCCGAACTGTTCGGCGCGGTGGGCCGCGACCAGGCGGAGCGGCAGTTGCGCGTCCAACTCGCGCTGAACCATGTCGGCTGCGCCGGCCTGGTCGCCATCAAGGGCCGGCACACCAGTATCAAGACGCGCATCGTCGCGCATCAGCAGCAGCTCGTCCGCGTGGACCGCGAAACGACCGGCGACCTCGGCCCCGCCGACACGCAACGACTCCTGGCCGTGATCAAAACAGCGCTGGCGAATGCGGACGCGGTCATCATCGGCGATTACGGCAAGGGCGTCGTGACCCAGCCGCTACTCGACGGAGTGAAGGCGCTCTGCCGCGAGCGCGGCGTCTGGTTGAGCCTCGATCCGAAACCGGTGCATCACCTGAATCTCGCCGCGCTCTCGCTCATCACGCCGAACCGCAAGGAAACTTTTGAACTCGCCGGCCTGGCGGACAACACGCGCCACGCGAATCCATTCGAGGACAAAAATCTGATGCAAGCCGCCAGCCTCCTCCTGAACGAGTTGCGCCCCGCCGTGCTGCTCATCACGCTCGGCGATCTCGGCCTGTTGCTCTGCCAGCGCGGGCAGAAGCCGTTTCACATTCCCACCGTCGCGCAGGAAGTGTTCGATGTTTCCGGCGCGGGCGACACGGTCATCGCGGCGTTCACGCTGGCCATCGCGGCAGGCGCGTCGCCGGTCGAGGCGGCCATCTTCAGCAACCACGCGGCGGGCGTGGTCGTCGGCAAGGTCGGCACCGCGACAGTTGCGCCGGAGGAACTGCTGAACAGTTTTAGAGCGTAGCGGCGTCTCGGCAGAGCGCCGCAAAATATTTCCAAATCAACCGCGGTGATCTGCCGAGACGCCGCTACGAAAGCCGATGATCAAAATCACCACCGAGACGATCCGCGCCATGAAGGCGCGCGGCGAAAAAATCGCCGCGCTCACCGCCTACGATTATCCGATGACGCGCCTGCTCGACGAATGCGGCGTGCCGTTGCTGCTCGTCGGCGATTCGCTCGGCATGGTCGTGCTCGGCTATTCCGACACCACCCACGTCACGATGGACGAGATGGAGCATCATGTCCGCGCCGCCGCGCGGGCGAAGCCGCGCGCGTTGCTCGGCGGCGATCTCCCTTACCGCAGTTATGAAACGCCCGCTGAGGCCGTGGCCAGTTCACGCCGACTCATCGCCGCCGGCGCGGACTTCGTGAAGGCCGAAGGCGGGCGCGCGATTCTGCCGCAGATTAAGGCCATCGTCGCGGCGAACATCCCGTTCTGCGGGCATCTCGGCATGTTGCCGCAACATGTGCTCGAGGAAGGCGGTTACAAAATCAAAGGCCGCAAGGACGAAGAAATCGTCGCGCTCCACGCGGACGCCGCCGCGCTCGCCGAGGCCGGCGCGTTCGCCATCGTGCTCGAACTCGTCACGCCGCCAGTCGCGAAAGACCTTTCGCAAAAGCTCGCCATCCCCACCATTGGCATCGGCTCCGGGCCGGACTGCGACGGGCAGATTCTGGTGACGCCCGATCTGCTCGGCACCTTCCCGTGGTTCACGCCCAAGTTTGTGAAACCGAAACTCAACGCCGCCGAGGAGATGCGCGCCGCGATTGCCGAATGGAAACGGACGCTTTAATTTCGCACCACATCAGCATGAAAAAACTCACTCACATCGACGACGCCGGCCAGGCCGCGATGGTGGATGTCTCCGCCAAGCCGGTGCAACAGCGCGAGGCCGTGGCGCGGGGCGAAATCCGCCTGCTGCGCTCCACGCTCGTGATGATCACCGGCGACCGCATCGCCAAGGGCAACGTGCTCGCCACCGCCCGCATCGCCGGAATTCAGGCGGCAAAAAAATGCGGCGAACTCATCCCGCTCTGCCATCCCCTGCCGATCACGCATTGCGAGGTGAACTTTGAAATTCCCGCGTCGCACGACCGCATCGTCATCACCGCGTCGGCGAAAATCGCGGCGCAGACGGGCATCGAGATGGAGGCGCTCACCGCCGTGAGTGTGGCCGCGCTGACCATTTACGACATGTGCAAGGCCGTGGACAAGGCGATGGTCATTTCGGAAATCAAACTCATTTCCAAGACAAAGAAATAGGCGCGAAGGCGAACCGAGAAACCATCATGGCCGACCCAAAACTTCATATCGCACGCGGTGAACTCGAACTCGGCCCTTTCCCTCGATCCGAAATCGCCGAGTTGCTTGAGGCCGGTTTTTTGTTGAAGACAGATTTGTGTTGGAGCGAAGGCCAGACTGCTCGCCAGCCTCTTTCGGAGATTTTCCAACCGACGCAACCCGCGCGTCCTTCCATGGCTGTGCGGATGAAGAAGGCCATGCTGGGCGCAGCGGAGTCGGTTCGTGCCGGCGCGGTTTTGGCGACAGCAAAGGCATCCTCCGCAGCCAACCGCAAAAAGTCGGAGATGTGCGTCGTGGTTGACCGAATGCTGGAAGACTACCTGCCGCACCTCACCGGACTTGTAACGGGCGCACTCAAGAAAACGATGCGCTCGGCCGAGACCGCGCTGCACGACGAGGTGTTTTTGCGAAAGCTGTTCGGCGCGGTTTACGACGTGATCCCAAAACCAATCCGCAGGTTTGTGGGCGAGATGTTCATTGAGTATTGTCTCCGGCACAAACGGAAGCTGCTCGGCAAAGAGTCCTGAACTTTCCGCTCTTTGCGTCTTTGCGCCTTTGCGCCTTTGCGCTAAAAACTCCCCATGCAAATTCAAACTGGCATCATCACCATTTCCGACCGCGCCTCGAAGGGCCTGTACGACGACCTCGGCGGCCCCGCGCTCAAGCAGGCCGCGGACGGTTACGGCTGGCAGGTTATCGCCGACGCGCTCGTGCCGGACGAGAAGCGTGAGATTCAACGCGCCATCCGCGAGCTGATCGCTAAGGGCTGCGAACTCATCCTCACCACCGGCGGCACCGGGGTGGCCTTGCGCGACGTGACGCCCGAGGCCGTCCGCGAAATCGCCGTGCGCGAGCTGCCCGGCTTCGGCGAAGTGATGCGCGCCGAGTCGATGAAGATCACCAAGAACGCCATCCTCTCGCGCAATCTCGCCGCCGTGGTGGAACGCGCGCTGGTCATTTGCCTGCCGGGGAAACCAAACGGGGCCGTCGAGTGTTTGAACTTTGTCGTCGGCGCCATTCCGCATTGCGTGGAAGTGCTGCAGGAAGTCCCGACGAGCTGTTGAAATGAAAGCCTTGCTCTGCCTCACGTGTCTGCTGGTGGCTGCCCTCGTTGGTTGCACCACCAAATCCAAGGCGCGCGCCCAGGCGCAGTCCGCGTTCATCGCCGGGAAAACCGCCGCCGAAGAACGCGCCCGCCAGGCGCAGACGATGGTCTTCGTGCGCGGCGTTGTCCGCAATCCAACCATCCCGTGGAAGGAAGGCCTGACGCTCGCCGACGCGATCCTCGCGGCCGGTTGGCGCGGGCAGCGCGATCCTCGCCGCGTGCTTGTCACCCGCGAAGGCCAGACCGTGCCGGTGGACATGCGGACGCTGCTGCGCGGCGAGGATAATTTTGAACTGCTGGCCGGCGACACGCTGGAATTGCAGCGGTGAAGTGCAGCGGATTTGCAGCGTCGGGAACGAATCGTTTTTTCCAAACCGTGCAACGGACAGACCGAGTCCCGCAGGGACGAAAGAAATCCAACGCCCGTTTCTGCCGTTCCTGCGGGACTCGTCCAGTTGCGACACTAACCCAGCGTTAAAACGCTGGGCTGTTTTCGTCCGTCCCTGCGGGACTGAGAAAGCCGCCCCTAGTGCGACAAACTGAGCCGCGCCAATTATCAGCCCCCTTTTTCTCTGGATGGACTTTCTCTCCGTTCCCGCTAGCCTCGCAGCCACTCAATATTCATGAGCGCCGTTCACTCGCATTTGAAAGATTTGGATTACTCGGTCGTGCAGCAGTGCATGCACTGCGGCCTTTGCCTGCCGACCTGCCCCACCTACGACGCCACCAAGCTCGAACGCAACAGCCCGCGCGGCCGCATCGCCCTGATGCGCGCCATCGCCGACGAACGCCTCGAACCGACCAAGGCCTTCGCGGACGAAATGTATTTCTGTCTCGGCTGTCTCGCCTGCATGACCGCCTGCCCGGCGGGCGTGAACTACGCCGAACTCTTCGAGCACGCGCGCGCCGAGGCCGAGCAGAGCGGCGTCCTTGATTCGCCGAAACGAGGGCTGATCCGCGGCTTCACCCTGCGCTGGCTCTTCATGGATTTGCACCGACTGCACCTCGTCGGTTACGCGCTGCGCCTTTATCAGCAGCTTGGTTTGCAGACCTTCATCCGGCGCTGCGGCGTGTTGAACCTGCTCCCGAAACGCCTGCGCGAACTCGAAGCCATGACGCCGCAGATGCAGGAAAAATTTTCCAACGAACTCATCGAACCGCTCACCGCCGCCGTCGGGCCGAAACGGTTCCGCGTGGCGATGCTCACGGGTTGCGCACAGGATTTGATCTTCAGCGACGTGAACCGCGACACCGTGGAAGTGCTCGCGCGCAACGGCTGCGACGTCGTCACCCCGCCGGTGCAGCTCTGCTGCGGCTCGCTCCACGCGCACAACGGCGAATGGGAGCTCGCCCAGCAACTCGCGCGCAAAAACATCGACCAGTTTCCGCCCGACCAGTTCGACGCCATCATCACCAACGCCGCCGGCTGCGGCTCGCACCTCAAGCACTACGCGAAACTGCTCGCGGGCGATCCCGTCTATGAAACCCGCGCGCACCAGTGGGACGCGAAGATGGCGGACATTCACGAATGGCTCGCGCGCACCGGCATCACGCCGCCGACCGCCGCGAACGCGCCCGCGCAAAGCGTGACCTACCACGAGGCC
Source organism: Verrucomicrobiales bacterium (assembly GCA_947502425.1). Classification (GTDB taxonomy): domain Bacteria; phylum Verrucomicrobiota; class Verrucomicrobiia; order Limisphaerales; family SIBH01; genus SIBH01. Next base: position 14,288 of record CANMZY010000008.1, on the reverse strand, counting down.
TGCCATCTCTGCCACGGCCAGAAGATCACGGCGCAGCCGCGCCAGGTGCTATGCGCGATTCCGAATCTGCAACTGACCGAGCTGCCCGAATCCACCTGGTGCTGCGGCAGCGCAGGCATCTACAATCTCACCCAGCCGGAAATGGCCGACGACCTTCTCGACCGCAAAGTGCGGCACATCAAAAGCACCAAGGCCGACGTGGTCGCCACCGGCAATCCTGGCTGCCTCCTGCAAGTCCTCAACGGCTGCAAGCGCAACGGCCTCGAAGTGCGCGTCGCCCATCCCGTCACGCTGCTGGCCGAGGCGTATCGGCGGGACGGGTGACCGATCCGCCTTGGCCATAATTCCCGCCCTTGCCCCGCCCACAGCTCTTCGCCATCCTAGCCGCGTGATGAGTGACGATTTTTCCGATGCCGCGCTGGTGCTCGTCGGCCACGGCTCGACCGTGAACGCCGATTCCGCCGCGCCCACCTACCAGCACGCCGATGAATTGCGCCGCCGCAAACTGTTCGGGCAGGTGCTGGAATGTTTCTGGAAGCAGGAGCCGGGCGTCCCGGGCGTGCTGCGCGGGGTCTTCGCGCCGCGCGTCTTCATCGTGCCGCTCTTCATCAGCGAGGGCTATTTCACCGAGGAGGTCATCCCGCGCGAGCTGGGCTTTTGCGCGGCCAGTCAGAAGGATTTTGCGCGGGTGCAATCGCGCGGCGGGCAGGTGCTGCATTACTGCGGCCCCGTCGGCACGCACGCGAGCATGACGAACGTGCTGCTGGCCCGCGCGCGCGCGGTGGTGGAGAAGTTTCCGTTCCCCCGCGCGCCCAAACCGGCGGACACCGCGCTCTTCATCGCCGGGCACGGCACGGGCAACAACGAGAATTCGCGCAAGGCCATCGAGCAGCAGGTGGAGCTGATCCGCGCGCAGCAGCTTTACGCGGAGGTCCACGCGGCATTCATGGAGGAGGAGCCGTTCATCAAAAACATCTACGGCGTGACGGCGGCGAAGAATATCGTGATGGTGCCGTTCTTCATCAGCGACGGGCTGCATTCGTTCGAGGACATCCCGGTGATGCTCGGCGAACCGGAGCGGGTCGTGCAGGAGCGTTTCCGCGCCGGCCAGCCGACGTGGCGCAATCCGACGGAGAAGCAGGGGAAACGGGTGTGGTATGCGGCGAGTGTCGGGAATGAGCCGCTGATCGCGGAGGTGGTGATCGAGCGGGTGAAGGAAATGGCGTGAGGAGTGGTGCGTAGTGCGTAGTGCGTGAACTGTTCAAAACGCGCTCGAAAGTTCTCACGCACCACGCATCATCCCACTTTCCCTCTTCCATCCTGCAACCTTCCTCCCCTATCTTCGCGCCATGAACTGGCAGAAAATCACCCTCGTCGGCGTCGGACTGCTGGGCGGCTCGCTCGGCCTGGCCGTCCGCCAACGCCGCCTCGCCGCGCGCGTGGAGGGATTTGTCCGGCGCAGCGCCAGCATCGCCGAGTGCGAGCAGGCCGGCGCGGTGGATGCGGCGGTGCTCGATTTGAAGGCGGCTGTTTCCGGCGCGGACCTCGTCATCCTCTGCACGCCGCTCGCGCAGATGCGCGGGTTGACGGAACAATTTCTCCCGGCCTTGCAGCGCGGGGCCGTCGTCACGGATGTCGGCAGCGTCAAGGCCAGCGTGGTGGCGGAACTGGAAGCCCTCGTGGCCGGGGCGGGCGGGCATTTCATTGGCAGCCATCCGATGGCGGGCGCGGAAAAAACCGGCGTCAGTTCGGCCCGCGCTGATCTGTTCCACGACGCCGTTTGCGTGCTCACGCCCACGACGCAATCGAACCGCGACGCGCTCCAGCGCCTCGGGGAATTTTGGAAATCAGTCGGCGCGAAAACGCTCACGCTCACGCCGGAGCTGCACGATGACCTGGTGGCGCGTTGCAGCCATCTGCCGCACATCGCGGCGGCGGAACTGGCCAGCTACGTCCTCAGCCCGGTGCATCCGAAGGAGCAGGCGCAGCTTTGCGCGAACGGCTTCCGCGACACGACGCGCGTGGCCAGCGGTTCGCCGGAGATGTGGCGCGACATCGCACTGGCCAACCGCAAGAATCTGGGCCGCGTGCTCGGCGTGTTCATCGAAGACTTGCAGGAGTTTCAACATGCGCTGGAAACCGGCGACGCGAAGAGCGTGGAAGAATTTTTCGAGAAGGCGAAGCAGCGAAGAGACAACTGGTCCCCGCAAAACAATTCTCCCTCGTCTGAATAGATCATGCCCCTGCCTGACTTGATCGAAATCGTCCCGCTCACCTCGCCGGTGCGCGCGGAGATCACCGTGCCCGGCTCGAAGAGCATCACGAACCGCGCGCTCGTACTGGCCGCGCTGGCCGGCGGCGAGACGGCGTTGCCGGGCGCGCTCTGGAGCGAGGACACGCAGGTGATGGTCGAGTGTTTGCAGGAGATCGGCTTCATGGTGAACGTCGAGCCGGACCCGGACGAAACCTGCAACCGCACGATCACGGTCTACGGACTCGGCGGAAAAGTTCCGCGCGGCGGCACCGTGGAGCAACCGCTCGAACTGTTCGTGGGCAACGCGGGCACGGCGGCGAGGTTTCTGGCGGCGATGGTCTGTCTCGGCGAGGGCGTTTACAAGCTGCACGGCGTGCCGCGCATGCACGAGCGTCCACAGGCGGCGCTCTTCGGCGCGCTGCGCGAGCTTGGTTATCGCGTGGACTCGCCCAATGACCGGCTGCCCGCGCTGATTCACGCTGGCAGTGGTGGCAGCCGGGGTCACGAGGCTCTGACTAAAACGGAAACAGCAAGGAGCCTCCTCTCGTCGGCTGCCACGAGGAAAACGTGCCGGGTGAGCATCGAGGAAAGCTCGCAGTTTGCGAGCGCGCTGCTGCTCGGCGCGATTACGGGCGGCTGGAAAATTTCGGTGACCGGCGAGAACGCCGAGGAGTCGCCCTACGTCCAGATGACTTCGGAACTGGTGAAGGTTTTCCCGCAGCGCGGCGGAGTGTTTGAAATCGAGCCGGACGCTTCGAGCGGCAGTTATTTCTGGGCGGCGGGAAGTTTGCTCGCGTGGAGTTTCAAGACCTTGCGGACCGTCACCGTCGCCCACTGGCCGGGTTCCGGCTGGCAGGTCGACGCGCGCTTTCGCGACTATTCCAAGCCCACGGTGGCGTTTCCGAAAACCACCTCGCGCCAGTCCGACCTCGGCGACAGCATCATGACCGCAATCGTCCTGGCTCCATTCGCCGGGCAACCGGTGAAATTCACCGGCCTGGGCCGGTTGCGCCAGCAGGAGTGCGAGCGGGTGGTCGCGCTACGGACGGAACTGACTAGGTGCGGCGCGCGCGCCATCGAGACCGGTGACACGCTGGAAGTTTTCCCATCTTCGTTGCACGGCGCGGAGATCGAAACCTACGACGACCACCGCATGGCGATGTGTTTTGCCGTTCTGGGCTTGAAAATCCCCGGCATCAAAATTAAAAATTCCGCGTGCGTGAAAAAAACGTTCCCGAATTTTTTTCAAAAACTCGCCGCCCCTCCGCCGCACGGTCTCAGCGCGGAAATTCGCGACGGGCGGACAGGACGAAAGCTGGGACCGGGAGAATTGTTTGCGGATTGAACTTTCGCCACGGATTCCCCAGATTTTCCCGGATGAAATTCCGGTCCAGCGGTGAAACCCGTGTCAAATTTGGTCTGAGCCAGAGGAAATAAAATTTGAAAGAACAACCGATAGTCATCGCCATTGACGGCACGAGCGCCAGCGGCAAAAGCACCAACTCGAAACTCATCGCGCAGCAACTCGGCTACGTGTATGTCGATACCGGCGCGATGTACCGCACGCTCGCCTGGCATTGCCTGCAGAAACGAATCGACGTGCATGACGTCAAGGCTGTGGCCGCCGTCTGCCGCAAGTGGAAGACGGAATTGAAATGCGTGGCCGGCGACTTCCGTTCCGTGCGGCTGCTGGTGGACGGTTATTATCCGGAAAAGGAAGTCCGCACCGCCGAGACGAGCGCGGCCGTGCCGCATGTGGCCGCCGGGCCAAAGGTGCGCGACTGGATGAAGAAGGCGCAACGGAGCTGCATTGAATTTGGCGATCTAGTAATGGAGGGCCGGGACATCGGGACAAATGTTTTTCCCGAGACGGATTTCAAGTTTTACCTGGACGCGCATCTGGCGGAACGCTCGGCCCGCCGGGCCGCCGAGGGCGTGGATGAGGATCTAGCCAAGCGCGACCAGCGGGACAGCCAGCGCGCCGCCGCGCCGCTGATGATCGCGCTGGGGGCGGTCATCATCAACAATTCCGGCGAGACCCCGCAGCAGACGACCGCGAAGATCATCGCGGAAGTGAAACGGCGCATGGCGGCGCGCGGGTGAATTGGAGAACGGAAAAAGTTGTGAGTGAAGTTTTGCAAAGCCCCCTCACCCCGGCCCTCTCCCCCTCGGAGGGGGCGAGGGAGAAGAGGCACGCGGCGCAACTGAGACTGCGATGAATCTTTCTTACCGCATCGCCTGGCAGCTGTTCCGCCTGATGTATTCAACCTATTTCCGGTGGCGCATTTACAATCCGGAGCGGGTGCCGAAGGAGGGGCCGGTCATTCTGGCCTCGAACCACGCGAGTTTTCTTGATCCGCCGCTAGTCGGCTCGGCGCTGCCCCGTGGCTGCAGTTACCTCGCGCGTGAATCGCTCTTTCGCTACCCCGGCATCGGCGCGCTGCTGCGTTCGTGGCAGGCGGTAGCGGTGGACCGCGACGGGGCCGGCGCGAGGGGCCTCAAGGCGATTCTCGACCGACTGCTGGCGGGCGACGTGATCATTCTGTTTCCCGAAGGCACGCGCACGCGCGACGGAAAATTACAGCCGGCCCGTTCCGGCATCGGCCTGACGGTGATCAAGTCCGACGCGCCCGTGGTGCCGGTGCGGGTGTTCGGGACGTTTGAAGCCTACGGGCGTGCCGTGAAATTTCCGAAACCGAAATCCATCGCGGTAAAATACGGCCGGCCGATGTCGTTCGCCGCCCTGCGCGCCGAGGCGAAGACGTGTTCGAAGCCGCGCTTGAAGGAAATTTACCAGCAGGTGGCGGATGAAATCATGGCGGAGATTGCGAAGCTGGAGCGGAAGTTTGATGTGTAGTGCGTGGTGCGTGGTGCGTGAGAAGAAACGGGCGCGTCCTGATCGTTTCACGCCCCACGCCCCACGCCCCACGCCTCACGTCACTTCACTGACTCCCCAATCCACTCCAAGTATCGCCTGTTCCCCGCCGTCACCGACAGCACCACGAACTCCGGCGTGTCGTAGAGATGATGGTCGAGGATGAATTTTTCCAGCGCGGACAATTTGGCGCGGGTGGTTTTGAACAGCAGCAGCACCTCGGTGCTGGATTCCAGTTTGCCCTGCCACCGGTAGTGCGATTCGATTTTCGCCAGCAGATTCGCGCAGGCGGCAAGGTGGGCGCGGACGGCCCCGGTCGCGAGTCGGCGGGCGGTTTTCAAATCCGGCGCGGTCACGAGGACGACGACGGTGGGACGGAGCGGTTTCATGCGGCGAGCAGAAAACTTTCCCGCCCCGGGCGCAAGAGAAATGGCGGACGCGTGATTGTAAAATGGTTCCTCGCTGTTTTCGCTGGAATGACTCGTGGCCGAGGGAGCGCGGACAGGAGGAACTCTCCCCCTCACCCCGGCCCTCTTTTCCGGGGGAGAGGGCCGGGGTGAGGGCGAGCGTGGGGTTGGTGGCTTTGGACACCGCCTCGACCTCTTCACTGGAAACAGCGGAGAAAAAATTGAGCCATGCAGCTGATTCCGTCCGGGACAACCTAAAAGTTGAACTCCAACGAAAACGGCCTGCGCGCGGCGTTGGAGTTCACGCTTTTGCGTGTCCGATGGGCTAAAGGAAATGAAGTGCATGGCTAAAAACAAAAAGCCCGACCACTACGGTCGGGCTTGAAAAATGGCGGGCGTTTTACTTCTTCGCAGGCACGGCGGCGACGGCGACCTTCTCTTTGACGAAGGTCGCGCCTTTGCCGAGGCGTTTGCGGAGGTAGGTGAGCTTGGCGCGGCGGACATTGCCTTGGCGCTCGACCTCGACCTTTTCCACGCGCGGGGAATGCACGGGGAAAACGCGCTCCACGCCCTCGCCGTAGCTGATGCGGCGGACGGTAAACGAAGAGTTAATCCCGTGCCCGCGGCGGCCGATGACGACGCCGGAGAAAATCTGCACGCGTTCCTTGTCGCCTTCCACGACCTTGGTATGCACGCGCACCGAGTCGCCCACGGCGAAGACGGCGGGTTCTTTGCGAAACTGTTCCGATTCAATTTTATCCAGCAAGGCTTGGTTCATAAATTTTCTTTCTCTGTCTGTCTGGCGGGCTTGTTCGCCCCGCCGGTTTTTTCATCCAACAAATCCGGTCTGCGCTGCGCCGTGCGCGCGGCGGCCTGCGCGGCCCGCCATTTTTCGATCTCCGCATGATGGCCGGAGAGCAGGATCTCCGGCACTTTCATCCCGCGAAACTCCGCCGGCCGCGTGTAGTGCGGGTATTCCAGCAATCCGTGGCTGAACGACTCGTCGTGCGAACTTTCATCGTCACCGAGCGCACCGGGCAGGAGCCGCGTCACCGCGTCGATGACGATCATCGCGGGCAGCCCGCCGTTGGTCAGCACGTAGTCGCCGATCGAAATCTCGTCGTCCACCAGCGTCTCGATCACGCGCTCGTCGATCCCTTCGTAGCTGCCGCAGATCAGCAGCAGATGCTCCTGGCCGGACAGTTCGCGGGCGAGCGCTTGGTTGAACGGACGTCCGGCGGGCGTCATCAACACGACGCGCGTCCGTTCGTCTGTCAGCTTTTCCACCGCTGCAAAGATCGGTTCGGGTTTCAACACCATGCCCGGCCCGCCGCCGAACGGCGAGTCATCCACCGTCTTGTGACGGTCATGGGTGTAATCCCGTAAATTATGAATCCGCAAATCCAGCAGACCCGCCGTCCGCGCCCGCTGCACGATGCTCACATCCAGCGGCCCGGCGAACATCGCCGGGAACAAGGTGAGCACGTCGATTTTCATGGCCGCGCCGCCGCCGGCCTCAGGCGGCCAGCCTGTCTTCCACGATTTCCACCGCACACCGCAAATTCTTCTTCGCGCTGCCGACCAGCAGCAGCGACCGGATGGTGTTGATCATCACGCCCTGCCGGCCGATGACCTTGCCCACGTCCGACGAGTCCATCCGCAGTTCATAGACGGTCAGCCCGCCCCGTTCCACCGGCGTGATGCGAACCTGCTCGGGGTGCGACACCAGCCCTTTCACGACCGTTTCCAGGAAGGCCTGCATGGCGGTGGGCGGTGGGCGAAAAATCAGGCAGCGACCACGACCGCCTTGCCAGCCTTCTTGATGAAGCTGGCGACCGTGTCGCTCGGTTGCGCGCCCTTGCTCAACCAGTATTTGGCGCGCTCGAGATCGAGGGTGAAATTGTCCCCGGCCTTGAGCGGTTGGTAGGTGCCGAGTTCCTCAAGGAACTTGCCGTCCCGCGGGCTGCGTCCGTCGGCCACCACGATGCGATAGACCGGCGTGTTTTTCGTCCCGACCCGTTTCATGCGAATTCGAACTGGCATAAATTTTTATTTTGTTGGTGGCACTAGGCCACGCTTGCCGCCGCCTTGCGGATTGCAGGGCGTCCCATAAAAAGGAGTGCAGAGCCTAGACGGCGGGGCGGATGCTTGGCAAGTCCTGTTTCATAATTTTTTTTAATCCGGTGGCGCGGCCCGGTCAAGGCTGACGCCACCCGCTTCGGAAGCTGGTATTCTCCAGCGGAACCGACACCCCATGCGGCCTCGCGCGGTCCCGGCAAGATTTTTCGTTTTTGTTCTGGCCAAATTGTGTCTGTTTGCTTAATGTTTTTTGTAACTCACCAGATAATTCGTCAAACAAAATGAAAACAACATTATTCGTCCGCAATTTCGTCTGGGCTACACTGCTGCTCTTTGGCGCGCTGTTCACCAACCGTACCCACGCCGCCGACGTGACCAACGTCCTCGGCCGAACCGGCTTCGAGGAGGCCACGGCCGGTCAGAACAGCTTCGCGGGGTCGGTCACCGAGCTTTCATTCTCAACTCTCTACGCCACCAACGCCGGCGTGGCGGCCACCCCTAACGACACCCTCGGTCAAGTCGCCGCCGCTGCGATCCCAGGCAATGACGGCCCGTCAACCGCTTCGCTGGCCGACGCAAATGCCCGCAAGACCGGCACCAAATACTATGTGAGCGCCAATCGGACGATCACCCGGCAGACGGAAGTCACCTTCGGCAGCGTCACCATCTCGGGCTACACCAACCGCACCATATCCGTGAAAGTGTTCCTCGGCGGCACCGTCGCCGGCAACGACTACGAGGGATCGGGCACGACGTTGGATTTTGTGAAGGGGGTTCTCACGTTTAGCGACGCGACCACACAGATTCTTTACGATTCACAAACAACCGCCATCGACCTCGACACGCTTCCGTTTGGCCTGCTCAAGACGAATTACGCCACCCTGACCTTCAGCATCCCGGACGGCGTGACCGCAACCTCCGTCAGCTTGAAACTCACCTCCACCGGCAACTCCAGCCAGGCCGCCGAGTCGATCGCCTACGACGAAATCATCTTCGCGGGCGTTTCCCCGATCGCTCCGCCGTTGTCCGTCACGTTGACGTCCCCGGCCAACGGTAGCTCCGCCAACGTCCCCGCCGTCATCAATCTCACCGCCTCAGCCAATCCGGGTTCCGGCGCGACCGTCAGCAGGGTGGCTTATTACTACACGAACAGCGGCTCGACCACATTCGTTGGCTCCAGCGCGGCCGGAACGACGTATCCCGTCTCCACCGCGAGCCTGGGCCTCGGCAGCTATGGGTTTTTTGCCATTGTGACCAACAGCCTGGGGGCGACCGCCAACTCCCTGACCCACGTCGTCTCCCTGGTTTCGCCCCTGGCCTCGCTGACCTTTTTGCAACAGCCATCCGCCCAGTTGATCGGAGAGGTCATTGCTCCTGAAGTCCAGGTCGGGGCCACCAACTCGCTCGGCGCAGCCGTGACCGGCCTGCCCGTCACCCTCTCCCTCACGGGCGGCGGCGCCCTGGGCGGAACGGTCACCCAGAACACCGACGGTTCCGGCATCGCTCATTTCGCCAACCTGACCGTGAGCACGGCCGGCGCGAAGACGCTCGTCGCCACCAACACCGGCTCGGGCATCAGCGGCACCAGCGCCTCTTTCACCATCACCAATCCCCCGGCGATTTCGGTGGGCGTCGGCGGCAGCGGTGTCCTGACTTTCACGACGTTGCCGCCGGTGTCGCAATGGTCAACTTTCAGCAATCCCGGAGCGGCCAATGCCACCCGCACGGACGCGGAGTGGACCGCCCTGGTCAACGTCAACGCCGCCAGTGGCATTACGACGGTGCTGGGATCACAAACCGCTGCCGCAAGCTCTGGCAACGCCTATTGGCGCTCGGACATCGGACGCATCGCGACCCAGCCGACCGGCAACGCGGGCACCCTCTTGATGGCCACGCTGCAAAATGACAGCGGAGCCACCATCAACCTGCTGAATGTCGCCTACGAGATGGCGGAGACGGTGACGTTGAATGCCAACGAAATCCACCGGGGCCATCGCGTGTACTACAGCCTGACCGGTCTCGCCAGCAGTTGGAACTTTGCCGGCAGCGTCACCAACCTGGCTCTCAGCACGAACAACGTGAGCTTCAACCTGGCCGCCCTCGGCTGGACGGCCGGCTCCCCGCTCTACATCATCTGGGCGGATGAAAACGGGGTCAGCCCGGACGGCGACTGGTCGATCGACAACATCAGCTTCACGGCGACGGCGGCGGCGGCCTCGCTGGTTTTCCAACAGCAGCCCTCCGAAGCGCGCACCGGTTTCATCATCGCACCGGAAGTCCAGGTCAAGGCCCTCGATGGCGGCGCCAACGCGGTGTCCAATGCTTCTGTCACCCTCTCCCTCGTCGGTGCCGGGACGCTCGGCGGCACGGTCACGGCCATCACTGACACCGGCGGCATCGCCCACTTCGCCAACCTCACCGTCAGCGCCGCCGGAGTCGGGAACACTCTCGTCGCCACCAACCTGGCGGGAGCCGTCGGAGTCAGCAGCACCGCCTTCAACATCACCAACCCGCCCGCCCTGACTTCGATTGCCTTCCAGGTGCAGCCGTCCGACACGCTGGTTTTTGGCGCGATCACCCCGTCGGTCACGGTGCTGGCGTTGGACGTGAACAGCAACCCGTCTCCGGGAGTGCCGATCACCGTTTCCCTGGTGGGAGTTGGAGCCTTGGGCGGCACGCTCACCCAAACCACGGATGGCAGCGGCGTGGCCACCTTCAACAATCTGACGGTCAACGCCGCCGGTGCGGGCAACACGCTATTGGCGACCAACGCCGGCAGCGGACTCTCCGCCAGCAGCTCCGCCTTCGCCATCACCCTTCCCCCGCCCATCAGCGTGGGGCTGGCCGGCAGCGGCATCCAGTCGTTCACCCTCCGCCCGGCAGTTTCACAGTGGTCCACCTTTGGCATACCCGGAGGTTCCGGCACCCGCACGGATGCCGATTGGACCAGTTATGTGAATTCCAACGCCGTCGAAAACATCACGGCGGCCTTGGGATCACAAGCCGGTCCGGGAACATCTGGCAACGCCTATTGGCGGTCGGACATCGGGCGCATCGCGACCCAGCCGACCGGCAACGCGGGCACCCTCTTGATGGCCACGCTGACCAACACGAGCGGAGGCACGATCTCCACGCTCGATGTCGCCTACGAACTGGCGGAGACGGTGGCAGGCGTGACGGGTGATCAAACAGGTCACCGCGTGTATTTCAGCACCACCGGCCTCAGCAACTCGTGGACCTTTGCCGGGGCCGTGACCAACGTGGCCCTCGCCACCAACAACGTGAACATCAGCCTGACCAACGTCGGCTGGGTGGCGAATTCTTCGCTCTACGTCATCTGGGCGGACGAAAACACTGCCACCGGCACGGACGGCGACTGGTCGATCGACAACATTGCGTTCACGATCGGGGTCTCCGCCCAGCCCGTCATTGGCGCACCGTTCTATAATGTGGGCACTGACCAGTTGACGCTGACGTGGTCCTCAGTCCCCGGCGCGCTCTACACCATCGAAAACACTTCGACGGTCGAGCTTCCCTTGAGCTGGGATAACCTCTTCACAAACATTGCATCCGGAGGTTCCGCGACCAGCTTTGTGATCACCACCCCGGTGCCCGGCACCTTCTATCGCATCAGAAAACAGTAGCCTGCGACCTCAACTGCCGGCTGGCCCCTGTGGCCGGCGGGCAGATTTGAAAAATCATCAAACAAGAAACCGGACGAAAGTCCGGTTTCTTTTTTTATCCGGGAGACGAGTTGATTGCAGTGCCGATCCTGCTCCGCCGGGTGGCGCCGGCGTCCTCGCCGGCGAGTTCACGGGGCGTCCCGCCCCGGGTCAATGCGGACGGGCGAGACGCCGCTCGATCTAAAACACCCGGGACGGCTGCGCTCCGCGCTTCATGGGGAAAGCCGCCCATTCCGGTGAAAAATTTTGCTCGACAGGCCGAGCTGGCCGGCATAATCATTGCTCACACCCAACCAAGTTACCCAGGCAAGAAATATGAAAACAAGATTGTTACATTTCAGCTTCGTTTGCGCGTCCCTCCTCACCGCCAGCCCGGCCAGCGCCCAATGGATCACCTACTGGGACTACGTCCGCGGCGGCGGCACCTCCGTCAGCAACGTCGCCACGATGACGACCATCGCCGGCGGCGTCAGCCAGTCGGCGTCTTTGACCAACTTCGCCACCGGCGTCACTCTGTCCGGCGTCACCGTGACCATGACCAATCTCGGATGCGCGAATGGCGGCGCCTCCGGCCCCCTGCTCGCCGGGACGCCGGCCTACACCACCTTCAACACGTTCGTCGATTTTACCGCCGGCGGCGTCGAAGTGGACGGCACCGACGTCCAGGGACTGGTCATCAGCGGCCTGAACCCGGCCAGGACCTACAGCTTCTCCGGCACGGCCTGTCGCGGCAACACCGCCTACACCGGCCGCTGGGTCCGGTGCGCCATCACCAATGTGGCGGGCTTCGTCTCCGCCCACACCCCCGGCGTCATCACGACCACCGTCGGCGGCACCGTGCTGGGCACGCATGAGGCCGCCTTCAACAGCGGCCGAAACCATCAGGCCGGCCAGGGCGACATAGTCATCTGGACCAACATCGCGCCCAGCGCCTCCGGTGAAATCGTCGTGCTCTCCCGCATCTACAACAACACCGCGCCTGGGGTGGCCACGGACACCAAAGGCTACGCCCTCGCCGGCTTTCGCCTCGAGGAAGTCGCCCCCGCCGTCAACTCCGTCACGTTGTCCACGCCCGCCCACGGAACTCTCGTCGGCGATCCCGCCACCATCAGCCTGACGGCGTCAGCCGTTGCGGCCGTCCCGGAGACCGTGGGCCGCGTCGCCTATTACTACACCAACAGCGGCGGAGTAACGTTTGTTGGCTCCAGCACCGCGGGCACCGCGTATTCCGTCTCCACGGCCCCCCTGCCCGCCGGCGACTACGGTTTTTACGCGGTCATGACCAACAGCACCGGGGCCACCGCCTTTTCCCAGACCAACGTTGTGACGGTCATTCCACCGCTGGCTTCGTTGACCTTTTTGCAACAGCCCTCCGAGCAATTGGCCGGCGCGGTGATTGCGCCTGAAATCCAGGTCGGCGCCATCAACTCGCTCGGCGCGGCCATTGTGGGACTGCCCGTCAGCCTGTCCCTCACCGGCGGCGGCGCCTTGGGCGGCACCATCACCCAGAACACCGACGGCTCCGGCATCGCCCATTTTACCAACCTCACCGTCAGCACGGTCGGCGCGAAGACTCTCCTCGCCACCAACGCCGGCTCCGGCATCAGCGGCACCAGCCTCTCCTTCAACATCACCAACTCCCCGCCTTCCGTCGCCCTCATCACTACTCCTCCCGGCGATTTCCTGGTTGGCACATCGGTCATTCTGGCGGCCACCGCCACGGACACGGACGGCACGGTGACCAGCGTGACCTTCTACTCCAGCGGCCGACTGCTCGGCTCCGACACCACCTCACCCTTCGAGCTCCGGTTCCATGATCTCAGAGCCGGCACTCATTCACTGGTGGCCGTGGCCCTCGACAACAGCGGCAACAACGCCACCTCCGCCCCGGTCTCGATCACCGTCACCAATGAGCCGGGTTACACCTACCTCATCACCAACGGCGCACCCTGGAAATATCTCGACACCGGCACCAACTTGGGCGACTCCGCCAGCGGCACCAATTTTTGGATCGAGTCGAGCTTCGATGACTCAGCCTGGAGCACGGGCGAGGGTGAATTGGGCTACGGCAACAACACCGAAAACCCCACCCGACCGGCGGCCACCACCGTCAGTTTCGGTCCGGATCCCAACAACAAGTACATCACCACCTATTTCCGCAAACAATTCACGGTGGCCGACCCTTCCACCTTCACCAACCTCGTCCTGAAACTCATTCGCGATGACGGCGCGCTGATTCACATCAACAGCAATGAAGTGGTCCGCATCGGCCTGCCCCCCGGCAACATCAGCAACACGACCCTCGCGAACGGGGGCCCACCTGATGAAGCCGCCTTCGAAACCTACAACGTCAGCCCGACCATGCTGGTGTCAGGGATCAACACCATCGCCGTGGAAATCCACCAGGCCGCGCTTAATTCCTCGGACGTCAGCTTCGACCTGCAGTTGCTCGCCCAGGGCAATGTCCCGCTCAGCATCCTCTCCTCGATTTACGACGCGAACAATGAGCAACTGACGCTCACGTGGAACTCCGCTCCCGGGGCCGTTTACGCCATCGACAACGTCCAGGACATCACCACCCCCAGGGCCTTGTGGGATACTTTGTCCGGCAGCATCAACTCCCAAGGCACCACGACCAGCTTCGTGATCGATGCCCCGTACGCTGGCACGTTCTACAGCATTCGCAAACAACCGTAGCCGGCCGCCACAGTGGGCGGACCGATCCTCAGCTCGCAAACCAGGAAACCGGACGAAAGTTCGGTTTCTTTTTTCCCCAGACGTCCAGCCGTTCCCCCCCACGCACAGGAATCACCGCCTCGTGCTCCGGTGGAGAAAAGCTGAACGGGAAAAAACTGCCGGGGAGAACTTTGGTGGAGCCGACAGGGATCGAACCTGCGACCTTCTCATTGCGAACGAGACGCTCTACCAACTGAGCTACGACCCCATCCATCAAAGTCAGCACAAAATTCCAAACGGCGGCCCAAAAAGCA
>CANMZY010000007.1:0-23029 GCA_947502425.1 Verrucomicrobiales bacterium | reverse complement strand
CTTTGACGGCGAGCTTGTCGGTACTGGCCCGGGCCTCGGCGGCTGCAGTCGCTTTGGTGGCCGACTCGGCGGTGGCTTTGTCGGCGGCCAGTTTGCTGTCGGCGCTTGCCTTCAGCGCGTTGACAAGATCGGCTGCCGCCTTGTCGGCCGCGGCCTTGGCCAGGGTCACCGCGGCCTCGGCCGCCGTGTTTTCTAAGGCGGCTTTGACGGCGAGTTTGTCGGCGCTGGCCCGTGCCTCAATGGCTGCAGTCGCTTTGGTGGCCGACTCGGCGGCGGCTTTGTCGGCCGCCAGTCTGCTGTCCGCACTCGCCTTCAACGCGTTCGCAAGATCGGCCACCGCCTTGTCGGCCGCGGCTTTGGCCCAATTCGACGCGAACTCGGCCGCCGCTTTTTCGGCGAGTTTGGGCTGGAGGGCGATTTGCCTTTGGATGCCGGCGATGCGCGCGATGACCCGGTTGTTGATGTCGCGCGTGGTGTTGTCGAAGTTTTGGGCCGCCCCTTCGCTCATTGCGGCGAGATGTGGGCGCACGCGGGCGTGAACCTTGGCGGTTTCGTTCGTGAGGAACTGGGCCGTGAAGACATTGGTAAGTAGAAAACCGACGCGATCGTAATAAAGCTGCCTGGTCTGCGGGAGCAGCCAGACCGCAGAGGTGACAAGGCCGCCCATGGTGTCAAAGACCGGCCAGTTGGGGTCATTGAAAAGCTGGTCCATGCCTGAGGCGAGAAAGTAAACTTTGGTGCTGCCAGGGCGAATGAGGAGTCGGTAATTGTTGCGGTTGCGGGCATAGCCGTCCCAGTGCGCGGTCATCATCTCCAAGGCAACGAGCGAAAGAAAGTGTTCAATGGCCAGCGTTTGTTCCAACCGCCCGGCGCGCTTGGCGAAATCCGGTTCACGGCAGGCGTCGACCAGCGCTTTCAGGCAGGCCTGGTTGTCCTCACCCTGGCCAATAGTACGCTGCTTCCGCTGGTCGATGTCCGCGCAGAAGCCGCCGTCGTAAAAGGTGCCACCCTTGCCGCCGTAGTGATCGTGCAGGAACTGCGTGTCGAAGCCCTCCTTGAGCACGTAGAAGCCGAGGTCGCGGCCATTGAGCCAGACCCGGGCATGGGAGATGCGCAGCGTGGGGACGCCACCCGCGTTGAAGAGGACGGAGGCTAGGTATTCGTTAAGGTACGTGCCGTCCTGGACGGAGTTGTTCAGGTGAATCTTGTCGAGGCCGTGGAACTTCTGTTTCTTGTGGAATTTATCAAAATTGAGCGTCAAGGCCGGTCGGTCGGTCACGGGCCGGAAGCTGCCAGCTGCCCCTTTGAGGTGGACGCCCACATCAGTGAAGATGATCTTGTCGCCCTCCCGCACCGTGCAGCGGACGTAGCTGCGCTGGTCTTTGTTGAGCTTGGCGAGTTCCTCGGGAGATATCTCGATGTGGAGCTTTGGAATGATGCCCTGCTGGAAGAACAATTTGTCAGGAGCGTCTGCGGGCTTGGCCGCGTGGGTGGCAAGCGCCGCCAAAAAAACCAGCAAACCGGGCAGGAGCAACCTCATGTTAATTTAGGATATTCAGTGTTTTTATGCCTTCCAATTAGAGTGAAGTGAGAGCTTTTAGTTGGCAAGTCAAATGAACGGCACGGTCGCGTAGTTTTCAAAGCAGGACATTTTGGGAGATAGTAAACCAGGACAAATTATTTTCGACGGGAGATTCTCGGCACGCCTATTCGCACAGGCGGGGCGAGCCCGTTACGCGTGGCGACCGACGGCGACGCGAGTTCAAGTTCGAAAACTCGTCACCGTCGCTCGCCCGCCTGCGCGAATCGACGGCGTGGTCGCGTGCTGGGCTTTTCGGGAAAAAGGCAGTGGATCCCAATCTGGGCAGATTTTTCTCAAGCAGGGCATGGTAAATCTGGCGTTGCCGTTGGAAATGTCCTGCTTTGCTATCTCCACAACTTGTCCTGCTTTACTCGCCCCGCACAGAAATAATTAGCACACCCGCTGGCCAAGGGTGTGATTAGAAAATGAGTGAGGTTAATTTCACAACGACTCCCATTGGCGGTTGGCTTTGAGGACTCGCCAGTGGGCGATCTGGTCAGCATGGTCGGGCAACCAGGCTGTACCCGCCTGTTTGAGGCGGGCTTGGAGCACATGACGGTGGCCGCTCTCGATCATGCCAGAACCAATCGGCAGGCCCAGTGTGCGTGCGCGCGGATAGGCCAAACAGTCTAGTCGATTGTTCAAGTAGCGGTAGCCATTGCGCACCGGCGACTCCTCGTCGTCCGTGCCTTCCGGCCCCAGAGGGAACTCCAGCGCCTCGATCACCTTCTGCACCGCACCCCGCCGCAGTCTCTGCTACTGCGTGCGGCACCGGGAATTTGGTTGACTGGGTCGAGAACTGAGCGCGGCTGCTCCCAGATATTCGTTGACGTGAAAAAAGTCGCACAGAAAAATTGCCTGCTGGTGAACTCACTATGGATGTGCAGGGAATCTACCTCGTTGGAAAAGGTCACGAGCGCGCCGGTCGGCGGCTGCACGAGCGCGCTGCTGACGGAGTCGCTCACGTTTAGATTGATGTCGGCAACGACCCGGAAGGGGGTGGGGGAGATAAGCACTGGTGCTGGTTTGCTCAAAGGCCTGGCCTTTGGCCAGGAGCAGGGATTTGACAGCCGTGGCCGAAGAAAGGCCGAGCTAGCCGCAGGCGAGGATGGTGGACAGGCAAAGGAACAAGGGAATGAGGTTTTCACGGTGTCAGTGCGGTTTCTTGAGGTGGTCGATGCCCGGGGGCTCTGCCGGACACCTTTGCCGGCTGTCAATTTTAAACATGGAATGGAACATGGAACGGCCCGGCGGACGCGGTGCTGGACACAATTGGAGAATTGTTCTCGCCTTGATCGGCGTAGCGGCTTTCGGGAGATAGCCGCCATCATCCGAACTGGCACAGTGCCTTTTCAATCCGCGCCAGCGTCTTCTCTTTTCCGATCACTTCCAGCAAATGATACAGGCTCGGGCCGTTGGAATGGCCGGTGACGGCGAGGCGCGTCGGGTGGATGAGCACGCCAACTTTAACGCCGAGTTCGGCCGCGGTGGTTTTTAACTCGGCTTCGATGGATGCGGCGTCGAAGGTGACAAGTTTGCTGAAGGCGGCGCGGAGTTTTTCCACGCGCGGTCTGTTTTCGGGCACGAAACTTTTCTTCGCGGCTTCGGCGTCGCAGGTAATTTCTTCGCGGAAATAAAATCCGGCGTAGGCGGGGAGTTCGGAAAAGGTTTTGATCTTGCCGCGGCAGGTGTCAAGCGCGGCTTTGACGGAGGCGACGGGCAGCGCGTTGGTGTCCAGCCCGGCTTTGGCGAGGGCGTGAACGGCGAGTTCGTAGAAACGGTCGGCGGGCAGGTCGCGGCAGTATTCCCCTTGCAGCCAGGTGAGTTTCTCGAAGTCGAACTTGGCGTTGTGCCGGAGAATTTGCGGCAGGTCGAAGCGTTCGACGACTTCGGGGAGGGAAAGTTTTTCGATGTTGTCCTTGGGTGACCAGCCGAGGAGGCAGAGGTAATTGTTCAGCGCCTCGGGCAGGAAGCCTTCGTCGGTGTAGGTCGCCAACGATGCGCCCCGGTCGCGCTTGCTCATCTTCGAGCCGTCCTGGTTCAGGATGAGCGGAATGTGCGCATACTTCGGCGCGGGCACGCCGAACGCGCGGAAGAGCGCGATGTGCTTGGCGGTGTTCGAGAGGTGATCCTCGCCGCGTATGACGTGGGTGATGCCCATCTCCAGATCATCGATCACGTTCACGAGATGAAAAACCGGCTGGCCGTCGGAGCGGACGATGACGAAATCAGGGTCTTGCACCTCGCGATCGGTGAGCGGTCGCACCACGTCGCCGACGACGAGGTCGGGAATCGTGATCGGGTCGCGCGTCATCTTGAACTTGATCGCGCCCTCGTGTTCGTAGGCGAGGCCGTGCGAGAGCAGCGCGTCGACGCGCTGTTGATAGTTCGCCTTGCGCTGCGACTGAAAATACGGCCCGTGATCGCCCTTGCCCGGGCCGGTGGCGTCGCCGGTGATCGGGCCTTCGTCCCAGTCGAGGCCGAGCCAGCGCAGGCCGGAGAGGATGACCTCAACGGCCTCCTGCGAGTTGCGCGCGGCGTCGGTGTCCTCGATGCGGAGGATGAACTTGCCGCCGGTGTGGCGGGCGTAGAGCCAGTTGAACAGCGCGGTGCGCGCGCCGCCAATGTGCAGAAAACCCGTGGGACTGGGAGCAAAGCGAACGCGAACACTCATGGGTGGATTCAAGGGTTGAGTTTTAAGAATCAATATGACGCGGAAAGGTTACTGCGCGACACCGCTGGAGTTCAATCTTTAGCTTGTCTGTGCTTCCTACCCGTCCAAAGCCGGACACGCTAAGCGTGAACTCCAACTTCCGAAAGCGCCGTGGCCGCTCCGCTCTGCCGGAGCGGTCAAACTTGTTTCGTCAATGCCACGCCAAGCTGCAGCAACTTCTGCGCGCCGGCGTCCGACGGAGCCTCGGCGTAGATGCGGAGGATCGGTTCAGTGCCGCTGCCGCGCAGCATCAGCCACGAGCCGTCCGCCGCCACGAATTTCACGCCGTCGTAGGATTTTACGGACGCGAGCGGCGAACGCAGCAGTTTGGCGGGCGGATTTTTTTTGCAGAACGCCATGAGCGCGCCGCGTTTCTCCAGCGGAAAATGGGCGTCAAGGCGCGCGTAACGGTGCGGGCCAAACTCCTTCTCCAACTGCGCGCATAGTTTGTTGATGGAAGTTTTTTCCGTCGCGAGCATTTCCAGCAGCATCATGCCGGCGAGAATGCCGTCGCGCTCGGGGATGTGGCCGGGGAAACCGATGCCGCCGCTTTCCTCCGCGCCGAGCAGCACGTCACCCTTGAGCATTTCAGCGCAAATGTATTTGAAGCCCACGCCGGTCTCGACGCACTCGAGGCCGAGCGACGCGCACATTTTTTTCACCATTGAAGTGGTCGTGAGCGCGATGACCACCCGGCCCGCACCGCCACGGTTGACGCGGAGATGGCGCAGCAGGAGGCAGATGATCTGGTGCGTGGAGAGCGGATTGCCGCGTCCGTCCATGCCGCCGACGCGGTCGGCGTCGCCGTCGGTCACGAGGCAGAGGTCGTGCGGGTGCTTTTTAAGAAACGCCGCCGACTTCGCGTAATTTTTCGGGATCGGCTCCGGGTTGATGCCGCCGAAAAACGGGTCGTGCTGCGCGTTGAGCGTGGTCACGCGGCAACTGGTGCCGGTGAGTAGTTCCTCGAAGCAGCCCGCGCCCACGCCGTAAAGCGCCTCGTGCGCGAAACGGAGTTTCGACTTGGCGATGAGCTTGAAATCGACGAGCCGCTTGATCGCCGCGAAATGCGCGGGGCGCACGTCCCGCACCACCGCGCGTTTAGACTGGATGGCCTCGTCAAGGTCGAGCGCGCGCGGGGGATTCCGGTCGAGCAATCCCTCGATAGCCTGGCAGACCGCCGGTTCCGCCGAGCCGCCGTAATGCGCCTTGAGCTTGAATCCATTGAACGACGGCGGATTGTGGCTGGCCGTGATCATCACGCCGCCCACGGCCTTTTCCGCTTTCACCGCAAACGAAACCGAAGGCGTCGGCGCGGCGGGAATCCCGAGCACGACTTGAAAGCCGTTGCCAAGAAAAATCTCCGCCGTGCGCCGCGCGAACTGGTCGGAGAGGAAACGCCGGTCGTAACCAACGACAACTTTTGGCGCGGTGCCCGGCACGGGATTCTGCCGCCAGTAGTCGGCGGTGGCCTGGGACACGCGCTCCAGGTTTTGAAATGTGTAATCCTCCGCGATCACGGCCCGCCAGCCGTCGGTGCCAAACTTAATTTGCGTCGTCATGGAATTCATAGATCGGCAGGGCGGCCGTCTCCTTCGGCGCAGCCTTGGCCGTGAGCCGCCGCATCTTGGCGACGGCATTTTTCAAATTGGACTGTCCGAACAAGCCGGTGCCGCTGACGAACGTGTCGGCTCCGGCCCGCGCACATTCGACCGCCGTCTGGAAATTGATCCCGCCATCGACTTCGAGGCGGTAGTTGAGATTTTTTTCGCGACACCACGCGGCGGCCTGCTGGATTTTTGGCAGCGCCTCTTGAATGAACGGCTGTCCGCCGAAGCCGGGGTTTACAGTCATGATCAGCAGCAGGTCGATCTGTTTCAGAAACGGCTCGGCGAGCGCGACGGCGGTCGGAGGGTTGACGGCCAGCCCGACTTTTTTGCCAAGCTTTTTGATTTTCCAGAGCAGCGGGCCGACGACGGCCTCGCCGAGTTCAATGTGGACGGTGATGCGGTCCGCACCGGCCTGGGCGAAGGGTTCGAGCAGAATCTCCGGCCGCTGGCACATCAGGTGGACATCGAAGACCAGCTTGCTCTGCGGACGCAGCACGCGCACCAGCTCGGGGCCGAAGGAAATGTTCGGGACAAAATGTCCGTCCATGATGTCGAGATGCAGCCAGTCGGCGCCCGCGCGGGCGATGCGCTGGGCTTCCGAGGCGAACCGGCCGAAATTCGCGGCCAGCAGCGAAGGTGCGATAATCATGGCTGCGCAGCATACCGAAGCGGCGGGAAGGGAGTCAACGAGATCAACCCGGAGAGGGAAGTCGAAACCGCAGATGGTCGCGGGAGGGGGGCGGAACGCCGGCTTCAGCCGTCAGCGACTTGCGGTCACCGTGGGGCTTCAGGAGATTCCTGCGCGGCTGGGCGGAGCTGCTTTCTGCCGACTAAAGTCAGCGTTCCGGGGCTGACACCGAAATGTTGACGGTGGCTCCGCGCCGTCCGATCTGCGCTTCCAGTCCTCATCCGCGTTCATCTGCGGTTCGCAAAATCAAAACCGGAGGAGCTTCTTCAGGGTCTCGCCGGATTTCAGGGGACTCACCACCGCGAGGCTCATCCGTTCCGGCCGGAAAAACTCACGGGCGACGGCACGAATCTGTCCGGCGGTCACCTCGGCCAGTTTTTGTTTTACTTCGGCCGGTGAGAAAACTTTTCCGTAGCCGAGCAACTGTTCGCCGATCCACATCATCTGGTTCTCGGTGTTCTCCAGGCTGAGGTCGAGCTGCCCGATGCGGTAATCGCGCGCCCGTCGCAGTTCCGCCGCGCCGGGCGGCTGCTCCGTGAAATTTTTCAACTCGCGCATGATCAACCGCAGCGACTGCGGCAGCTTGCCGGTGTCGAGGCCGGCGGAGACCGCCAGCAGGCCGGTGTCGTCCAGCAACGCGGTCGAGCTGTGGATTGAGTAGGCCAGGCCGTGGTCCTCGCGGATCACCTGGAAGAGCCGCGAGCTGGTGTTTTCGCCGAGCATCACGTTCAGCAGCCGCAGGGCGAAACGGCGGTCGTCGTGACGCGAGCAGGCACGGAAACCGAGGGCGATCTGCGTCTGCGCGGTATCCCTGGTGTGCAGTTTGAATTTCGGGGCGGTCTGCGCGCCGTTCGCCGGCAGAAAGGCGGGGCGGCGGCCCTGGCCTAGACGCCGCGCGTAGGGCGCGACGGCCTTGAGCAACTGGCCGTGCCCGAGCCGGCCCGCGCCGACGATGAGCGTGTTGACGGCGACGTAGTGGGCGCGAAGATATTTGAGCAGCGCCGCGCGGCCCAGACCGTCGAGACTTTTTTCCGTGCCGGTGAGGGGGCGGCCGAGCGGATGATCCGGCCAGATGGTTTCATTGAGCAGTTCCTGAACGTGCTGATCCGGCTCGTCGAGGACCATGGCCAGTTCCTCCTTGATGACGTCGCGCTCCTTGTCGATCTCGGTGCGCTCGAAGCGGGAGTTGCAAAACATGTCCATGAGCACGTCGAGCAGAACCGGCAGGCGGTCGTGGCGCGCCTTCGCATAAAAACAGGTGTTTTCCTCGCCGGTGAAGGCGTTCGAGTTGCCGCCGATGCCCTCGACCGCCTGGGAAATTTCCCGCGCCGAGCGTGTCGCCGTGCCTTTAAAAAGCATGTGCTCGATGAAGTGGGAGGCGCCGTTCAGCCCGGCCGGCTCGTGGCGGCCGCCGACCCCGACCCATACGCCCAGGCTGATGCTGGCCATGTGGGGCATCTCGGCGGTGGCCACGGTCAGCCCGTTCTGCAGTCGCGTGAGGCGGTACATCAGATCAGGCGAAGGCCTTGGGCACCGAGGCCGGCACGCCGACGGTCCGCTGATATTCTAGGATGCACTCGATGGCCTCGTCCACGTCGTCGGTCACGGTGAGGAGGTCGAGGTCGCCGGGGCTGATGAACCCGCCCTGCTCGAGCGATTTGAGCCATTGCAGGAGACCCTTCCAAAAGGCGCGGCCCATGAGGATGAGCGGGAACTTCGGGATGCGCTGGGTCTGCACGAGCGTGAGCACTTCAAAAAACTCGTCGAGCGTGCCGAAGCCGCCCGGCATGAACACGAAGCCGGCGCTGTATTTCACGAAGCAGACCTTGCGCGTGAAGAAATAATGAAAGTCCACCGGAACGTTCGCGTAATAGTTGCCCTTTTGCTCGAAGGGCAGCTCGATGTTCAGGCCGACGGATTTGCCGCCGGCCCGGGACGCGCCCTTGTTTCCGGCTTCCATGATGCCCGGCCCGCCGCCGGTGATGACGGCGAGTTGGTGGCGGGCCAGACCGCGCGCGAGCTTTTCCGTGCGCTTGTAATGCGGGTCGGAGGGCTTGGTGCGCGCGGAGCCGAAGATGGTCACGGCCGGGCCGGTCTGCGAGAGAGCTTCGAAGGAAGCGACGAACTCCGCCATGATTCGGAAAATGCGCCACGGATCTTCACGGGCAAAGGGAGCCTGATTGTCATTCATGGCGGCAGGGTAGCGGGGATTCGCGCCCTGACAAGCGCGGGGTGCGGATACCGGATAATAAAAGGCGGCCGTTGCCGGCCGCCTTCGTGAGTTGGACAACCCGTGAAATTTATTTCAACTTCGCCAGCGTTTCCTTGATTGCATTGAAGTTCGGCAAATCCTTCGGCGTCGGCGTCTGCTCGCTGTATTGCACCACGCCGGCCTTGTCGATGACGAAGGCCGCGCGCGCGGAGGTGGAGCCGAACCCGCCGAGATCGGGCAGCAGCACGCCGTAGTCGGCGGCGGTTTTTTTGTTCAGGTCGCTGGCCAGCGGGAGGGTGATCTTTTCCTTGTTCGCCCAGGCCTCCTGCGCGAACGGGCTGTCCACGCTGATGGCGATGACCTCGGCGTTGAGCGCGGCATACTGGGAGAGGCCGGCGGAGACATCGCACATCTCCGTGGTGCAGACGCCGGTGAAGGCGAGCGGGAAGAACAGCAGGACGGTGTTCTTCTGGCCACGGTGGGCGCTCAGCGAAATTTCCGAGACGCCGGCGGCGGTTTTGGATTTGAGTTTGAAATCAGGAGCTTGGGAGCCGACAGCGATGGGCATAAGTCTTTAGTTGTTTTGGTTTGACCGTTTCGGACTCCTTTTATAGGCGGCAGGCGAAGGCGTGTCAAACGGCGATTGGTAAATGGAAATTGTTCGTCAGCGATGGTCCGGGGTGGAGCGGCCCTTGGAAAAGGCCCATGGACTAATGGAATGGTGGCCAGGCCTTCGCAAGGAAAAGGATGGTCATCCCGCCCCCTCGCCGGGGGCCCGGACGTCCGGCGTGGAATTGAAATTACGAGCGATTCCTTCGCTTCGGGAAAACCATCGCTGGGCTTGCAATGTCCGATCGGGCTTTATTTTGAAAGAAAGCCAGGCTGCGCCGAAGAAGCTGATGCTAAAGACCAACATCAAAACGCAGTCGCCGAGTATTGCCGGAGATTCTGCCGAAAGTTGTGCTCGATTCCTTCCCCCCCACTGCCAATGCCGTAACTCCAACCAACGGCGTGACTGACACCAAGAACGCCATTTTCCAGCGATGATGTGGGATGCTTCCTATAATCAAGCCTACGATGGCCAAGGCTATTGCAACCTGTGTCACGATTGTGGTGAATCCCTCCGAATAGGCATGTGTGAAATTTCAACCGAAGTAGCCGAAGGCTATGCTGCCGACGAGAACGAATCCGAAAATCGGTGTAAAAAAGTTTTCATCACGGTTCACATTGGCTGCGGGCAGGACTTCGGTCAACGCCGCTTGCCCCCTTTCCTTTGCGATAACTCACCGGCTGCAAGGGCACGTCCCCGGTCCCGCGCTTGAGTTCGCGGACCTGGTCCCGCAGCAAGGCGGCCTTTTCAAACTGCAGTTCGTTCGCGGCGCTCAACATCTCCTCCTCCAGCTCGCGGATGGTTTCGGTCACGTCGAAGTCGCCGGCTGTTTCGTTGAGCAGAGAGGCAGCCTTGTCGCTGCTTTCATGGCGCGAGGAGAGGCTTTCTTCAATCGCGCGGGTCACGCTGCGCGGCGTGATGTTATGCGCCGTGTTGTAGGCGGTCTGTTTTTCCCGGCGATACTCGCAGACGGCCAGAAATTTCTGGATGCTCTGCGTCTTCACGTCGGCGTAGAGAATGACCTCGCCGTGCAGATGGCGCGCGGCGCGGCCCGCCGTCTGGATCAGGCTCGTCGCGCTCCGCAGAAAGCCTTCCTTGTCCGCGTCGAGAATCGCCACCAGCGAGACTTCCGGCAGGTCGAGACCTTCGCGCAGCAGGTTGATGCCGATGAGCACGTCGAATTCGCCGCGCCGCAGTCCGCGCAAAATTTCCACGCGCTCGATGGCGTCGATCTCGCTGTGCAGGTAGCGGACGTTGATGCCGACGTCGCGCAGGTAATCGGTCAGCTCCTCGGCGGTGCGCTTGGTCAGCGTGGTCACGAGCACGCGCTCCTTTTTCTCCACGCGCAGCCGCGCCTCGTTGATGAGGTCGTCGATCTGGCCCTTGAGCGGCTTGAGCGTGACTTTCGGATCGATCAGTCCGGTCGGACGCACGATCAATTCGGCAACGCGGCCCAGCGACCATTCGAGTTCCTTCGGCCCCGGCGTGGCGCTCACGTAAATCGTCTGGCCCTGCGACGCCTGGAATTCCTCGAAGTTCAGCGGCCGGTTGTCGAGCGCGCTGGGCAGGCGGAAACCGTAGTTGACCAGCACGCTTTTGCGCGAGCGGTCGCCGGCATACATGCCGCCGATCTGTGGCACGGTCGTGTGTGATTCGTCGATGACCAGCAGTGAGTCTTTCGGAAAAAAATCAATCAGCGTGCTGGGCCGCGAGCCGGGCGGACGCCCCGCGATGTGCCGCGAATAGTTTTCAATGCCGGAGCAGAAGCCCATTTCGATCATCATTTCCAGATCGTATTCCGTCCGCTGCTTGATGCGCTGCGCCTCGATGAGCTTGCCCTCCTTCTCGAACCACGCGATGCGGTCGGTCAGTTCCTCGCGGATGGCGAGGGTGGCGCGCTTCATCTTTTCGGGCGGCGTGACGAATTGTTTGCCGGGAAAAATGGTGACGGATTCGAGCGTGTCAATTTTCTCGCCGGTCAGCGGCTCGAAGCGGGTGATCCGCTCGATCTGATCGCCGAAGAACTCGAGGCGCAGCCCGTCCTCGGTGTAGGCCGGGCACAGCTCGATGGTGTCACCACGCACGCGGAACTGGCCGCGTTGAAACTCGATGTCGTTGCGGTTGTATTGGAGGTCGATGAGGCGCAGGAGAAATTGTTCGCGGCTGATGTCCTGCCCGAGGTGCAGATGAATCAGCATCGCCTCGTAATCATCCCGGCTGCCGATGCCGTAAATGCAGGAGACGCTCGCGACCACGATCACGTCGCGCCGCGCGAAGAGCGCGCTCATCGTCGAAAGGCGCATCCGCTCGATGGCTTCGTTCACGGCCGAGTCCTTCTCGATGAACGTGTCGGTGCGCGGAATGTAGGCCTCGGGCTGGTAGTAATCGAAGTAGCTGACGAAATACTCGACGGCGTTGTGGGGGAAAAAGCTTTTGAACTCGGCGTAAAGCTGCGCGGCCAGCGTCTTGTTGTGCGAGAGGACGAGCGTGGGGCGGTTCGTGTTCTGAATTACGTTCGCGATGGTGAACGTCTTGCCGGAGCCGGTCACGCCGAGCAGTGTCTGATGTTTCACGCCGGACTGGACGGCCTCCGTGAGCTTCACGATGGCCTGCGGCTGGTCACCGGCGGGAGCAAAGGGTGGGACGAGTTTGAACATGCGCGGGATTTCGTTGAGTTGCGGACGCTCCACCCCGTCTGGCCCCTCAGGATGACCAGACGATTTTGCCGGCGACAATCGTGGCCACCGCCCGGCCCTTCATCCGCCAGCCGTGAAACGGGTTGTTCTTCGATTTGCCCGCAGTCTGGTTCCGGTCGTAAACCCACTCGGCGTCGGGATCGAACACCGTCACGTCTCCGTCCGCGCCCGCGCTCAATGTGCCCTTGGCGATCCGCAGCAGTTTCGCCGGCGCGACGGTGAACTTCGCGATCACGTCGGCGAGCGGGAGCCGCTGCGCATGGTAAAGCTGCATCAGCGAGAGCGGCAGTTCCACGTCGAAGCCGGTGATGCCGAACGGCGCGTAATCGAACTCCACTTCCTTCTCGTAATCGCAGTGCGGCGCATGGTCGCTGCACAATATCTCAATCGTCCCGTCGGCCAGGCCGTCGAGAATCGCGGCGCGATCGGCGGCGGTGCGGAGCGGCGGATTCATTTTGAAATTCGTGTCGTACTTCGGCCAGACCGGCGGCGCGGATTGCATTCCGTCAAAACCAAAAACGCCCTTGCCGTCCTCTTTCCAAAACGCCTCGCTGCCCGCGATGGCCGAATCGGTGAGCGTGAAATGGTGCGGACAGGCTTCGCCGGAAATTGGCACGCCACGCTTTTTCGCCGCGCGCAGCAATTCCACCGCGCCCGCGCTGCTCAAGTGCTGGCAGTGGACATGCGCGCCGGTCATTTCTGCGAGCAGGATGTTTCGCGCCACGATCATGTCCTCGCCCGCCGCCGGCCAGCCGCGCAGGCCGAGCGCCGTGCTCCAGTAGCCCTCGTGCATCACGCCGTCGCTGACCAGAGCGTAATCCTGGCAATGATCCATCACGGGAAGGTCGAACATCTTCGCGTATTCGAGCGCACGGCGCATCAGCTCGTTGTTCTGGATGCAATGACCGTCATCGGTGATCGCCACCACGCCCGCCTGTTTGAGCGAACCGATCGGCGCAAGCTCTTCTCCGCCGATGCCCTTGGTGATCGCGCCCGTGACGAAGACGTTGATCAGGCCCTCTTTCTCGGCCTTCTCGCGAATGAGCGCGACCGTGCCGGGGTTGTCGATGGCCGGGGAAGTGTTCGGCATGCAGGCGATGGAGGTGAACCCTCCGCGCGCCGCCGCCTCGGTGCCGGTCTTGATCGTCTCCTTTGCAGACTGGCCCGGCTCGCGGAGATGAACGTGCAGATCGATCAAGCCGGGGCAGACGACTTTGCCCTGCGCGTTGAACGTGGGCGTGCCGGGCGGCGCCTGTTTCGCGGCGTTCGCGCCAACGGTGGAAATTTTCCCATCGACGATCAGCACGTCGGCGACGGCGTCGAAACGATTGGCAGGATCAAGGACGCGCCCGCCGGTGAGGAGCAAGGAACTCATGCGCGCAGGATACACGGACGCGAATTGACAACGCAAGTGCGGCCGTTAAAGTCGCGGCGTTGCGGGTGTAGCTCAATGGTAGAGCTCCAGTCTTCCAAACTGGCCACGAGGGTTCGATTCCCTTCACCCGCTCCACTTCCACCGCCCGCTCCCGTTTCGACCGCGCTAGATTTTCCAGGCAACATGACCGGCCCACGGTCGGTGCAGCGACCGGTTCGAAGCCCGAGCAGGCGCGGCAACTCGGCGTGCCGGTGCTGGTTGAGGCGCAGTTGTTGGAACTGGGCCGGACGGCGTGAGCAAGTGGTGCAGCCGTCCCGGCTGTGTTCACGGGCGTCTCGCCCGTGACCTCGGAAACGGTTCAGGGGCGGGACGCTTGCCCCACAATTCCGCCGGTCACGGTTTGGGCGGCACGGGCGCGGGCACGGGCAGGCCGAGCTTCTTGCGTAGGAGGTCTCTCGCTTCCGGGCTAAGGCCGGATTTTTCGTCCAGCAGTTGTTTCAAAACTTCCGGCTTCATTTCGGCCAGCGGCGGCGGCATGAGGCGGACATTGAATTTGATCCGCTGCCCGTAGGCTTCCCAAAGTTCGCGCGCGCGCAGGGCGTATTCCGCGGACAGGCCATCCTCATCCTCGATCAGCCGGAGATAGGACTGGATGATGAAGCCCTGGATCAAAGAGGTGACGCGCGCGGAATTCCCGCTGTCCGTGTCTTCGGTGACGCGCGCGATGACGTAGTCGGTCAGGGTGACGTCGGCGGGAACGGCGTCGGGATATTTCTCGCGCACGTATTTCAGCCAGCGCTGGCCCTCGGCATTGCGGCCGTTGACGTAAAGCACGTAGCAGGCTTCCCGCAAAAAATTGCGGTGCGCCTTCTTGATGGCGTCGCGCTTTTCCGCGTCCTGCTCGATCATCTCCTCGTAGGCGGCGTTGGCCTTGCCGACGATTTCTAGGTTCGGACCGAGGCGCGGCGGGACTCTTGGGTCGGGGTTGAGCACCAGCCGGCCGCGCTGGAAGGCCATCTGCATCGACTGATAAATGACGCGGCGCAGGGTGATGAGCTGGTCGGGCTTGGATTTTTCCAGGCCGAGGCTGGCCCAGTAGATCGCGTGCGCCTCCGGCAGCCGCCAGTCGAGCGGGCCGTAACGGTCGTCCAGGGTCTTCATCTTGCGCGCGTCCATCTTGTACTTTTCCAGGAGGTGCGCGGCGCGAATTTTGGCCTCGGCGGATTGCGGATTGATCAGGTCGTCGAACTTCGGGTGGCCGGAACCGAGCGCGGCAGTCATTTCCCTGGCCCACTCGCCTTTGTAGTAATGCTGCGCCTCGTCCAGATTTTGCCCCATCTTGTGCTGGAAGAACCAGGCCAGCTCGCGGTAGATGAGGGCCTCGTCCGGGTTGTAGCGGAGGCCGTCGTCGCGCAGGAGCTCGATGCCGCGCAGCACCCAGCGCCAGCGGTCGGCGGGATCGCTGAACTTGACGGAGATGTTGTAGGTCATGTTCCAGGACTGCACGAGCCAGACCTGGACGAAATGCGGCTCGAGCTTGGTGATCCAGTCGGCGAGCTGCACCATCTCAAAATACTTGTCCTCCTCCTGCAACTGGCTGGCGCGAATCCAGAGCGCGTTGGCGATCAATCCGCGAAAGCCGCCCAGCGCCTGCGTGGTCAGCGCGAGCATCGGCGGCATCGCGGGATCGTTGGGCAGCGGGGCCAGGCCCATCTGCACGCGCTCGCGGTTGAGCGAATGCTGCAACTGGCCCGCGCCGGCAAACAGCAGGAGGGCCAGCGCGAGCAGGCCGGGCTTGTAAAATTTGTGGCGGGTAAAGTTCATGAGCTGGTCTGGGCGGAGGCCAGTTCGCGCCGCGTGAAGATGATGATGCCGGCCAGCGAGATGACGCCGCCGAGCAGCAGGACGATTTGTGTGAAGGCTAGGCCAAGCTGCCCCCAGGTGATGCTGCGCCCGGTGCTCAAGGCGTCAATGGGCGAGAAGCTTTGCACGAGCTTGAAGACGCCGACGATGCCTTTGAAAAATGGAATCAGCACACGGTCCACCGCCGAGCTGCCGGCCACGCCGGTCTCCTCGTTCACGCCCATCACCGTCCCGGACTCGACCGCGCTGGAGAGCGTGCCGGTGGAAAGCCCGACGATCAGCAGGCTCATGGAAAAAAACGCCGCCACCGGAAACGACAGGAAGCTCGCCGAGGCCAGACCCAGCGAGGCCATCAACGCCAGCCAGCAGAAAATAATTCCCAGCCCGCGCGCGAAATTCAGCGCGAAGCTGCCGTCGCGATAGAGCACTTCCATCCCGTCCTCCAGCGGAAAGAGCAGCGCCACGCCGCTGCGATTCTGCACGTCGATGGTCAGCACGCCCGACTCGTCGAACAGGTTCGGGGGAATGACAAACTCGTGAAAAGTGTCGGCGGAAAAATAGTCGGTGCGCGAACGGCGGGCGGGCGACTCGACCGGGCCGGCCTCGATGACGACGCGGTAGGTGCCGAGCGCGTTCGTGCTGGCGGCGTTGAATCTCAGCCGGACGAAGAGCGGCGTGTCGCGCAGGGAGTCCTTGCGCCAGCCGAGGTCGATGGTAAAGCGGCGAAGGTGATTGGGCGCGACGACTTGATGGACGGACTTCACCTGCTCGCGAATCTGCTCGCGGACGAATTTCAGGTTGCCGGGGTTGGCGGTGGCATCCTTGAGGCGGGTGGCCATGACGCGGTCGGTGTCGCCTTCGATGTCGGGCATCTTTTCCTTCAAGGACGCGCGGGCCACCAGCACTTCGTTGCGGAGGATGGCCTGCTGATCGACGGGTTGGGTCGGAAGTTTTTGCGCGCGCCATTGCAGGAGCGCATAGACGCAGCCGCCGGTCAGCGCGAGCAGCGTGGCGTTGAGCGCCATGATGCCGAGCCATTTTCCCAGCCAGATCTGCCAGCGCGCGATCGGCTTCACCACGATCATCTGGATTTGCGCCTCCTCCACGTCGCGCGCGAGCGTGCCGCAGGAGAGCCAGAGCGTGGAGAGGCCGAGCAGTCCGGTGATGACGCTCAGCGTGTAGGTCAGCAAAATCTGCGTGAACCCGCGCGCCGTGCCATCGTCCTTGAGCAGCAGCGGCAGCACCACGACTGATCCCATAAGCA
The DNA here is from genome assembly GCA_947502425.1 of Verrucomicrobiales bacterium. Lineage (GTDB taxonomy): Bacteria > Verrucomicrobiota > Verrucomicrobiia > Limisphaerales > SIBH01 > SIBH01. The sequence goes on along the minus strand of CANMZY010000007.1, from coordinate 6,419 downwards.
GGGACGCCAGCACCCAGAACAGGCGGAAACGGAACGCGGCCTTCCAAGTCAGCGTCGCGATGGCGAGAGTGCGTTGCATTAGCCCAGGAGGGCCGATCTCCTGATCGGTTGGTTGCAATGTGTCGCCGAATACATGTCGATCAGGAGATCAACACTCTGGTCCGTGGAAGTCCGTAATTTCATTTCGGCTTCCCCAGCAACGACGACAACTTCTCGTTTGCCTTTCCCAAATCGGCAGGCTTCACCGGTTCGGGTGCAGGCGCGGCGGGCTGCGTCGACTCCACCGGCTTCGTCAGGCCTTCTAGTTTTTTCTCTTCGGTGCGGGGTGCGGGTTCCGGCGCGGCCTTCACTGGCTCGGGTTTGGCAGCAGAGGGCAGGGTGAAGCGTTCCAAAACTTTTTCCGATGTTGTTGCTGCGCTTGCGTCGCCCTGCAAATACGCGGCCACGCGGCTTCCGGAGGTCGCACCGGAAGTCTGGGCGTCGCTCTGCTTGGCCTTGGCGACGACTTCGAGGAAGTAGCTCTCCAAATTTTGCGTCGGCGTGTCGATGTGGATTTTATCCGCAGCAGCGTCGCGACGGATGATTTCGAGGACGCGCTCCATCGTTTCGCGCGGCAGCACCGGCGAGGTGATGCGCACGGCGTCAGGCTTGGCGAGCAGTTCCTTGAGCGTGCCCTGCGCCTGAATTTTTCCACCGTAATAAATCACCACGCGGTCGCACACGTCTTCCACGTCCGAGAGCAGATGGCTGCTGAGAATGACCGTCTTGCCGCGTCGGGCCAGCGCGATGATCAAGTCCTTCACCTCGCGACAGCCGATGGGATCAAGGCCGGCGGTCGGTTCGTCGAGGATGACGAGATCGGGATCGTTGATGAGCGCTTGGGCGAGACCGATGCGGCGCTGCATGCCCTTGGAAAATTCGCCGACGGTGCGCGTGCGGGTCTGGCTGAGGCCGACCATGTCGAGCAGTTGCTCGGAGCGTTTATCGCGCTCGGCCCCGGAAAGGCTGAAGAGATTGCCGAAAAAATCGAGCGTCTCCCGCGAATCGAGGTAGCGGTAGAGATAGGATTCCTCCGGCAGATAACCGATGCGCGCCTTGGTGGCGACGTGGCGCGGCGAACGTCCGAAGACTTCGATGTGCCCCCTGGTCGGATGCAGCAGACCGAGCAGCATCTTGATGGTGGTCGATTTGCCGGAACCGTTCGGGCCGAGCAGTCCGAAAATCTCGCCGCGCCGGACTTCAAAATCGACATTGTCCACCGCGCGGGCCTTGGGCCGGCCCCAGAAATCCTTGAAGACCTTGGTCAGGCCGCGCACGGCGATGACAACTTCACTGCTGGAGGATGAAGAACTTTGAACGAAAGGATCGTTGTTCATAAAAATTATCCCGCTCCTCTCCGCTCAAGCCGTCTTCGGTTTGAAACCAATGGGCTGTTCGTGAGAATGCTCATGGCCGTCTTCATGATGATGGTCATGACCGCAGCCGGGGCCGTGAAGGTGTTCGCCCGGTTCAGCCGGCGCGGCGGGCTGATACGGCTCTAAATCCTCGCCGTGGCGGACGAGGCGAAAACTGTTGAAGACGACGATCAGCGAGCCGGCGACGTGCATTACGGCGGCCGTGATGGGGTTGATGTATTTCATCGCCGCCAGTGTGAGGCCGCCGATGACGAAAAGAATGCCGAGCAGAAAATTCTGGTTGATCACCGAGCGCGTCTGGCGCGAGAGCTTCACCAGAAAGGGCAGGCGGCGCAGATCATTGTTCATCAGCGCAATCGTCGCGCTGTGGATCGCCACTTCGCTGCCCGCCGCGCCCATCGCGATGCCGAGATCGCCGGCGGCCAGCGCGGGCGCGTCGTTCACGCCGTCGCCGACCACGGCCACGCGATAGCCTTTGGCCTTCATGGCGCGGACGAATTCCACCTTGTTCTGCGGCAGACAATCGCCCACGACCTCCTCGCAGCCGATCTCGGCCGCCACGCGTTTCGCGACCGGCGTGCGGTCACCGCTGACCATGGCGATGCGGCGGACGCCGTTGAGTTTCAATTCAGCCAGCGCCTCGCGCGCTTCAGCACGGGTCTGATCTTGAAGACCCACCCAGCCGATGCACTGGCCGTTGCGTGCGACAAAAATCAGGCTGAACCCCTCGGTCTCGTTCAAGTCCACCGATTTGAAAAAATCTTCCGTCACGCCGTTGTCTTTGAGCCATTGCGCGCGGCCCACGAGGACGACGGTGCCGTCGATGTGCGCCTTCACGCCTAGCCCGGCGGTTTCGGTGAAATTTTTCGGCTCGGCAAGCGGCACGCCGGCTTCGGCGGCAAGCTGGGCGAGCGCCTTGGCGGTGGGGTGATTGCTGTATTTTTCGGCGGAGGCGGCGATGCGCAGCAGTTCCGCCGGGGCGGTTTTGTGCAACGGTGAAAGGCGGCTGACCGCAAGCTTGCCGGTGGTGAGCGTCCCAGTTTTGTCGAAGACGAAGGCGTTGATCTTCGCGGCCAGTTCGATGTCGCCGACGTTCTTGATCAGGATGCCGAGCCGCGCGGCGGCGGAGAGCGCGGCGACCATCGCGGTGGGCGTGGCGAGAATAAATGCGCACGGACAGGCGACGATGAAAACCGCGATGACGCGGCTCAAATCCTGGGTGAACGCCCAGACGAGCGCGCCGATGACCAGCACCAGCGGCGTGTAAAAAACCATGTATTGATCCACGATCCGCATGATCGGGAGCTTGGTCTTTTCGGCGGCGAGAATCAGGTCACGGACTTTGCCGAGCGTGGAATCGTGGCCGGCGCGGCTGACTTTGATTTCCAAAACGCCGTTGAGATTGATCGTGCCGGCAAAAACGTCGTCGCCCGGTTTCTTGTCCACGGGCAGTGATTCGCCGGTGATGTTGGCCTGATTGAAAGTTCCCTGGCCGGCCGTGATCACGCCATCGGCGGCGACGTTGTCGCCGGGCCGGACGCGGATGAGGTCGCCCACGGACAATTCCTTCACGGCCACTTCCTCCTCGACGCCGCCTCTGAGCCGGCGGGCCTTGGTGGGCGTGAGTTTGATGAGCGATTCGATGGAGGCGCGCGCGCCTTCGGCGGTGCGGGTCTCGATGATTTCGCCGACGAGCATGAAGAAGGCGACCACGCCCGCTTCCTGATAATGGCCGCTGCCAAAGGACGCGAGAATGGCCAGTCCGACCAGTTCGTTCGTGCTGAGAATGCCGCGCCGCAGATCCTTGATCGCCGTCAGAATGATCGGCACGCCGAGGAGCAAGGCGCCGATCATCGCGCTGACATCCGCCACGGCCACGGCGTGCTCCATGATCCACTCGACGAGAAAAGAATTCAGCACGAGCAGCAGCCCAAGGGCGGTCTGCCAGAAACGAATCGGCGTGTGCGAATGTTCGTGGCCGCAGGACGCGCATGATTCATTGCCCTCGTGAGGATGGTCGTGCTTGTGGTCGGCGTGGGTGGTGACGTTCATAAAAAGTTCAATGGGCGTCGGGCTTTTTCGGGGGCTCGGGGAGCCTGCGTTTTTCTGGCTCGCGGCCGATGGTGATCCGCAATTCGCGCGGTTTGCCGTCGGGCCGCGCGGCCACAAAAATTTTCTCCTGCGCGTTCGCCAGCACGCGGGCGAGCGTCTCGGTCTGGCGCAGGCGGAAGAACAGCTCCGGGTCCTTGCGGTATTCAGGCAGCAGGTCGGAAAATTTCTTGGCCTCGGCGGCGACGAATTCCACGAGGCGCGTGCGTTCGGTTTCTCCGGTGTTGATGCGCGAGGCGGCTTCGCCGCGGGCCTTGCTCAAAATTTCGTTCTCGTAGCTGCGCGCCTCGTTCAGCGCCTTGTCGCGCTTCACGCCGGCTTCGAGCACGGCGTTGAACTTGTCCTTCAACTGCCGGGGCGGGATGACCTGCACGTCGCTCTGCTCGACGGTCACGCCGAGCTGCTGCTGCTCGAGGAGTTGCGTGACGCGGGCGCGGACGCGTTCGCGAAAGCCGGTCACGTCGCGGGTCAGGGCGTTGTCCACGGTGAACTGCGCGGCGGCGAAGAAGAGCGCGTTGTTCAGCGCGTTCTGCACGAGGTTCGACGCGCTGGTGAAGGCGAAGGTGTTTTGCAGCGGATCGGTGACGCGGTAACGGAGCGTGGCGCGGGCGTGGATGATGTTCGCGTCGCCGGTCAGGACGTAGCCGTCGAGCGCGGGGTTGAGCGCGGGGCCGGGCGGCGGCTCGGTCTTGGCGGCCTCCAGTTCCGGCGCAGTCAGGTACCAGCCGACGCTGGAACTGACGGACTGAATCTGGCCGATGGGAATTCGCACGACCTCGTCGATGGGCGCGGGGAATGACCAGTGAAAGCCCGGCCCGAGCAGCGCCTGCTCGCCTTCGCCGACCGGCTTACCGAAGCGGAGGATGACCGCCTTCTCCTGCGGGTTCACGGTGAAGAAGCCGGAGCCAAAAAACAAAGCGACCAGCACGACCATGACGATCTTGACGATGAAAAAGCTGCTGCGCAGCGCGTCGGAGAGCGCCCGCGAACCGGTGTCGTCCTGCTCCAGCGGCGCGGGCGCGGGCTTTTCCGGCCCATGCTGGTGGTCGTGACCGTGAGGATGATTGTGATCTTCGCTCATCGATTATTTCCTCGGTAAATCTTTCAGCAGGTCGAGCGGCGGCGTGCCCTGGTCGAGGATCAAGGTCGTCTTGTCCTTCAACGTCAGTTCGAGCGCGTTCAGCTTCAAAATCAAATTCGCCAGTTCGGGATTTTGCTGGAAGACGGCGAACGACTTGGCGGCGGCCGCCTCGCCCGCGCCGCGGATGCGGGTGGCCTCGGCGTCGGCGTCGTTCAGCAGTCGGGCGCTTTCGCGGTCGGCGCTGGAGCGGATTTTGATGGCCTGCTCCTCGCCTTCGAACTGGATTTTCGAGACGAGCACCTGCCGCTCGGAATGCATCCGCTCGAAGACGGCCTGGGTCACGCTCTCCGGCAGGCCGAGTTTTTTGACGCCAAGGAATTTGATTTCGATGCCGTAATTGTTGACCAGAACCTGCGCCTGCACTTTCTTGAGCATTTCCGCCTCGATCTCGGTGAACTTGAGTTCTTTCTCGTTCGTGGAGATGAAATGCGCGAAGGGATGCTGGCCGATGATTTCATTCTTCGCGCTGCGGACGAGGGCTTCGAGCGTCTTCTCGGCCTCGGAGATGGAGCCGTTGGCGAACTTGGGTAAGAACTGCGCGGGGTCGCTGATCTTCCAGCCGACATAGACCATGGCCAGCAGGCTGTAGCCGTCGGGCGTGAGCGTCTCCTCGAACTTGCCCTCAAAATTCTGGATGCGCTGGTCGAGCTTGTGGACTTTCTGGATGGGCCACGGCCATTTGAAATACGGCCCCGGCTCGGTCTTCTGGCCGGTCAGCTTGCCGAAGGTGGTGACGACGGCGACTTCGGATTTGCGGACCTGAAAGACAAAGGTCAGCAGGACGAACGCAACCATCAGCACGACGCCGATGGCAAAGGTGAATGGGCTTTTTTTCATGGTGAAATTTATTTTCCGGCGCCGGCATCGAGCAGGTCGGCGCGGACTTTGTCTTCGAGGTTGATGAGGATGACGTCGCTGGTGTTGGTGGTGGCGAGGACGTATTTGCGCGAGCCGGCGCTGGCGCGGGCGAAGGTCTGCAAATAGGCGCGCGTCGAATAGACGCTCGGCGCGGCGAGGAACGCCGGAATCTGGTTCGTGAAGAGCGCGGCGCGGGCGAAGGCGCTGACTTCCTGCCGCTGCGCGTCGGCCTCGGCCTCGCGAAGTTTGGTGAAGGCGGCCGCGCCGGCCAGCGAGTTGGTCCGCGTGCGGTAGGCTTCGGCGGCCAGAATCTTCGCCTCGCGCTCCTGCCTCGCGCCGACGACTTTTTCATACGCGCCGGCCACGGCCACCGGCGGATGAATGTCCTGCAGGCCGACGAAAATGATTTTCGCGCCGAGCGCGCGTTCGTCCGCCGCCGCCTGGATGCGCTCGCGCAAGGTCTGCGCGGCGGCGGCGCGACCGCGCGACATGATGTCGTTCAGATCCACGCCGACGAGGTGGCGGACGACTTCGCGGGTGGCGATTATTTCGAGGAGTTCATCCGGGGACTCGTTGTGATAGGCCCAGGCGGAGAGGTTGGTGATCTGGAACTGCACCGGGATGCTGACGGAAAGCAGGTTGACCGGCGGGCTTTTCTTGCCGGTCGGATTATTGGTGTTGACCTCGGGATCGCGGCTGGCGACGAGCAGATTGAACTCCTCCTTGTAGTGGCTGACGGTCCAGAGAACGGTCTTCTCCTTCTCGCGTTCCTTGTCGGGCACGATGCCGACGGTGAAGGTCTGCACCTGCTCGGTGTGGAAACGGCGCACCTGGTCGATGGGCCAGGGAAGTTTGAAATGCAGTCCGGGGTCGAGCACTTCGCGGCTCGCGACGGG